>NZ_JAWRXG010000009.1:0-225221 GCF_046535135.1 Arthrobacter sp. SIMBA_036 | reverse complement strand
AAGACCCACAGCGCCGATGGTACTGCACCCGGGAGGGTGTGGGAGAGTAGGACACCGCCGGACAACCATTCAACCGGGGAGCCCCGACCACACGGTCGGGGCTCCCCGCATTTAACACCCAAAACAAACACCGCACCCTCTGCGGTATGGAGGTCGCCCATCGGTAGCATGGTGGCCGACTGGTAGTCTTCTGGGTCCCGTTTCTTGCCTCAACGCTGGGCCTCAGGAGTCTCCTAAGCCCGGGACCGTGAGGACTCCCATCACCAAAGACAGTGCACCGAGCAGGAGAGCGGTACGAAATGAATGGGATGAAGTTGGCTATGGTGCGGCCGATTTGGTGCCCGCAAGTCCAGCTGCGGAAGGCTGGAGCCAGTGCTCGGATTGCTTATTCATCACTGCCGGCCTGGTTGCTAGGGCTGCCACTGCCATTCGTCCCCACTGTGCTCTCAGACTAGCTGGGCCACGGCCGGACCAGCCGTACCGGCGCCAGGCCGCCCTCGGTGGCAATAAAGTGTGTCGTCTTGTCGCCCCATGCCGACCACAATCCTGCCCGCCTTACGCCGGCAACGCATTTGGCAAGGAAAACGACGACGGCAGCTTCGACCACCGTTCGGCGGTGCCTCTACAACCTGCCGATCCGGTAATCCAAGGTGGCCTTGTCCGCCGTCGAGCGATGTGCCAGCGGCCTGAATAGGGTCCAAAAACCCTCAAAAATCGGTGATTTGCGTCAAAAAAGCGCGGAAACACGCGGAAGTTGCTGGCCATGTGGGCCCAAGCTGGTAAGTTTTCGAACAGTGGCTTGCTCGCAGTCCGCTTGTAAGTTCAAAAACGTATGAGTCCAGGAGGACGTAAATGGCTAAGAACCGTAGTGAACTCGTTTCAGAGGTAGCAGGCAAGGCCGGCACCAGCCAGGCAGCCGTCAACTCTGTGCTCGATGCACTCTTCGAGGTGTTCGAGGCATCTGTCGCCGCAGGCGAGAAGATCACCATCCCGGGCTGGCTCGCCGTTGAGCGCACCGACCGCGCCGCACGCACGGGCCGCAACCCGCAGACGGGCGAAACCATCCAGATCGCCGCTGGCCACAGCGTCAAGCTGACCGCTGGCTCCAAGCTGAAGGCTGCTGTCGCCAAGAAGAAGTAATTGCCTTTGGGCGTAAGCCATGGAAGGGACGGCGGCCGGCTTGGTTGCCGTCCCTTCTGCTGTTAATGCCACTACTCCTCCCCAATGGCTTCCCGATTCGCCGCCCGGCACTAGGTAGCGGACAATGGATAAGTGCCACTAGCAAGAAATTCAGCAACTGCCCCCTCCACAGCTCCCAAGCCGGGAGCGCGTGGAGGTACTGCCGTGATGGGTGTCTCGGTTCCCTGGCAGCTTGCCGGTGTGGCCGTACTTTTCGTGGCCATGGCTCTGGCCCTCGTCTTCTCGGGCGCAGCGGCGGCCCGCCAAGTCTCAGACCCCGGGGCTTTGGTCCGTTGGGGACTTCCGATTGCCAAAGCCGTCCAGGACATGTCCTTGGCCACTGTGGTGGGAGGGCTGTTATTTGCCGTTGGGATTCTACCCAAGAACCTCGGCGGCTCCCGCTCCCGTGACAAGGATCTTGACGCCCCCGAGCATCCCGCTTTCACGCGGGCCCTCGCCGTAGCGGCCGGGGCGGGCGCTGCATGGACCCTCTCCGCCGTCGCGGTCCTGGTCCTGACCTATTCGGACGTGGCGGGTTTGGGTATCTCCGGTGATGCGCAGTTCACGCGGTCACTGGTCTACTTCATGACGGATATTGATACCGGAAAAGCATGGCTCGCCGTCACCATCATTGCCGCCGTTGTCACTACGGCACTGTTTGGCGTGCGGTCATTGACCGGTCTGGCATTCACGTTGGTCCTCGCGCTTATCGGACTGATTCCGACAGCCCTCATTGGCCACTCCTCGAGCTCAAGCGATCACGAGGGGGCCATCAACTCTTTGGGGTTGCACCTCCTCGGCGTCTCCACGTGGGTCGGCGGAATCATCATGCTCGCTGTGCTGTCCGGCCTCCTCGGCGGGTCCAAGAGCAAAGGGACCACGGACATCACGGACCAAACGCTGCGTCGGTTCTCGTCGTTGGCCGGCTTTGCGTTCGTGCTGGTGTTTGGATCCGGCGTCATCAACGCGGCAATCCGGGTCACCAGTTTTGGCGACTTGTTCGGTTCCGCGTACGGCCAGATCATCGTCGCCAAGACCTTGGCCACGCTGGTGCTCGGCGGTATCGGCTTCATGCACCGGAAATGGGTGATTCCCCAGCTCAGCAAAAGCGGTTCACTCTCCGCACGCCGCGTGCTGTGGCAGTTGGTCTTGGTTGAACTGCTGGTCATGGGTGCGACGTCGGGACTCGCGGTCGCTCTAGGGCGCTCCGCCCCGCCGCAACCCACCACATACGCCCCGGATGCGTCCCCGGCCTTCATTCTTTCCGGCTACGAGCTACCGCCTGAGCTGACTCCGCTACGTTGGTTGACCGAATGGCGGCTTGATTGGCTCTGGGTAGCTGTGGCGCTCTTTGGGGCCGTGACGTACATCCTCGGCATCGCCAAGGTCCGGAAACGTGGGGACAAGTGGTCCTGGTTCCGGTCGGTGAACTGGTTCATTGGCCTGGTGGCACTCACCTACATCACCTCCGGACCTCCATCGGTGTATGGCCGGGTACTGTTTTCGGCCCACATGGTGGACCACATGGCGTTGACCATGGTGGCACCCATCTTCTTGGTGCTGGGCACACCCGTGACGCTCGCCCTGCGTGCACTTCCGAGCCGGGGTGAAGGTACGCACGGTTCGAGGGGCCTGCGGGAGTGGTTGCTGCTTTTCGTCCATTCACGGTTCTCCCAGGTGGTGACCCACCCGTTGTTTGCTGCGGCAAACTTCGCCGGCTCGATCGTTTTGTTCTATTACTCGGACCTCTTCGGCTTGGCGATGCGCCAACATGTGGGCCATGAGCTCATGAACCTTCACTTCCTCCTCACCGGTTACATCTTTGTACTGAGCATGATCGGGAGCGATCCCTTGCCGCGGCGTGCCCCGTATCCCATGCGCCTGCTTCTCTTGCTGGCCACCATGGCCTTCCACGCCTTCTTCGGCGTCGCGATCATGGGGGGCACCGGTTTGCTGGCAGCGGACTACTTCGGGAACCTGGGCCGGACCTGGGGTGCGTCGGCCATCGGCGACCAGCAACTCGGCGGGGCTGTGGCGTGGGGCATCGGTGAAGTCCCCACCCTTCTTGTCGCTATCGGAGTGGCGGTCATGTGGTCCCGCTCGGACGAACGGGAAACCCGCAGGGTCGACCGTGCAGCTGACAGGAATAATGACGCCGACCTCAGTGCTTACAACGATATGTTTGCCCGGCTGGCCGATCGCGATGCCAAAATGACCAGCCGACCCGCACCTGGTAACTCAGCGAACGCGGAAGCCACAGACGACTCAACGGGTCAGCCCGAACGAAACACCAAGCTGGAAGGACGCTCATGAGCGATACCGTACGCACCCAACTGCGGGTCCGGGCCTCGGAACTGGAGGGCCGTGGATGGCTCAACACGGGTGGTAAGTCCTTGGACCTTGAGTCTCTTCGCGGCAAGATCGTGCTGCTGGATTTCTGGACTTTCTGCTGCATCAACTGCCTTCACGTCCTCGACGAGCTCCGCCCGTTGGAGGAGAAGTACTCCGACGTCCTGGTGACAGTGGGCGTGCATTCGCCCAAGTTCGAGCATGAAGCGGACCCCGTGGCATTGGCATCAGCCGTCGAGCGGTACGAAATCCACCACCCGGTTTTGGATGACCCCGAGCTGGCCACGTGGAAGGCTTACACAGCCCGCGCTTGGCCCACCCTGGTTGTGGTGGACCCTGAGGGCTACATCGTTGCCCACCTCTCCGGTGAAGGCCACGCTGGCGGCCTGGGCGTCCTGCTCGAGGAACTCGTGGCCGAGCACGAAGCCAAGGGAACCCTCCACCGTGGAGACGGCCCCTACGTGGCGCCAGCGCCGACGTCGGGCACTTTGCGCTTCCCTGGCAAGGCCACCCAACTTGCCAACGGCAATTACTTGGTTGTGGACTCGGGCCACCACCGATTGGTGGAGTTGCGTCCCGATTTGGAAACCGTCGAGCGCGTCATTGGGTCGGGTACCAAGGGATACGCGGACGGCCAGGCAGAGATCGCGCAATTCAACGAACCCCAGGGCGTGGCGCTCTTGCCGCCTGACCTCGCGTGGAAGCTCGGCTACGACGCCGTCGTGGCCGACACCGTCAACCACCGCCTCCGCGGTGTGACCCTGAGCTCCGGTTACGTTCAGACCGTGGCGGGCAACGGTGTTCAGCGGTTGCTGGACGCTGGTCCGGCCCGCGTGACGGAGTCGGGTGCGGGCGATTGGTCCAAACACCACGACGGCGGCCCTGCCGACTTCGCTGCCGACGCCGTCGACGTCGGGGTGCTCGGCCTTGGTACCGGTGTCTCGCTCTCCTCGCCATGGGACGTGGTATGGAGCGCAAAGCTGCAGCGCGTGGTAATTGCCATGGCAGGAACGCACCAGATCTTTGCTTTCGATCCGTTGACCAATGGCGTGTCCATCCTGGCAGGTTCAGGCTTGGAGGGGCTCCTGGACGGCAAAGCCGAAGAAGCATGGTTTGCCCAGTCGTCCGGTTTGGCCATCGATGCCGACGACAACATCTGGGTGGCTGACTCCGAAACATCCTCGTTGCGCCGCCTCGTGATCGGCGATTCCGGGGTGACCGTGGAGACAGCAGTGGGTAAGGGCCTGTTCGACTTTGGGTTCCGGGATGGCGCGGCTGATGACGCACGCCTACAGCACCCCCTCGGAGTCACGGTTCTCCCGGACGGCTCGGTGGCGATCGCTGACACGTATAACGGTGCCGTACGTCGATACGACCCCACGACGAAGACCGTCTCCACCTTGGCTCGGGGTCTCGCAGAGCCGAGCGATGTCGTCGTAGTTCAGGTGGAGGGCAGCGAGCCGCTGCTTGTTGTGGTGGAGTCCAACAAGCACCAGCTGGTTTTGGTGCCGATCCCCAAGGAAGCCCAGCAGGTTGATGAGGGCGCATCGCAGACGCACCGGCCCAAGAGCCCGGTGACCCCAGGAGCGCTGGAATTGACCGTCCGTTTCAAGGCCCCCACAGGCCAGAAGTTGGATGACCGTTGGGGTGACCCCACGCAGCTGAAAATCTCATCCACGCCAGCCGAACTCCTGGTTTCCGGAGGCGGAACGTCGGTGGGCCTGTTGCGCACGCTCGAGTTGTCGAGCGATGTTCCCGAGGGCATCCTTCACATCACCGCGCGCGCAGCTGCCTGCGACGGACCCGAAACTGAAGACGGGGAGATCCCGGATCACGCAGCCTGCCACCTTTACCAGCAGGACTGGGGCATCCCGGTTGTGTTGCAGGCGGATGGCGAATCGGAGCTTGTGCTGGACCTTCGGGGCATGGACTAACAGCGGGCATGGACTAAAAGCGAGGCATCAGGGGGCAAAGCGAGGCATCAGGGGGCGAAGTGCCCGGAGCGGACCGATCTAGAAGGTCAGCATCGGCGTCACGGTCACTTTGCCGCCTGAGACATCCAGCTGCGTGGTGAAGCTGAAATCATGCTCCACGCTGAGGTCGTGCGCAACGCCGGTGAACAGGTCTATCTCGCGGGCGGTTAGCTTGGCTTTGCCGTTGAGCGGCGCTACCACCCATCTGCCACTGAACGGTTCGATGGTGACCTTGGGGTACTCCGTGATGGCCCACTTGATGGTTCCATCCACTACGCGGGCGTTACTCACGTGGTAGAACGGGCAGTCGGGCTGAAGCCGTTGTTGCGCTGTGGCCTGGGCGGCACAGGTGTCCAGGAACTCCTTGACTTTGCCTTGGACGGCGTCGTTCATGGCTTTGGTGGAGCGGGTTTGCAGGTTCAGCGGTGCCTGCGCAGTATCGCGGGTTGAAACGAGGGCTGACGTCGGTGGCGCTTCGAAGTAGGTCCCGTTGAGGCTGGCCTCGTACTTGCCCGGGTAGAAGACGGCGAAAGTGTTCCGGCCGTTGGGCATGTTCACGGGCATACCGTTGAGTGCTACCTCGCTGGCGTTGACCACCGTGACGTCGATGGTGGGCAGCGTGGTGGGAACAAACGCCCATTTCGCGAAGAACAACCATTGAGTGTCCACCCGTTCCACCAGGAACTCAGTGTGAAGCCGCTTGCCGTCCAAGGTGTAGTCGACCGGAACCGCCATCCGGTTGCCGTCACGGGACTGCGGGGTGCCCACCTTGATGTCGGCCAATGTGGAGGCGGCCGTTTGCAGGGCAGTTCCGTCCAGCATCGCAGCGTTTGCAGGCGGCACTTTGGCCCGCAGGAGGCCCAAAGCTTCTTCGCCTTTGCCGCTCTGCAAGGCTTGAAGGTATTCCTTGACGGGCTGTTGCGGGCTCGCCACCGACGAGCTGACCACATTGATGCAAACTATGGCTCCGGCGACAGCAAGCATCAGACCGAGAAGCCACCCGGCTGCGGTCTTGACTATCGCTTGGCTCACCTGCACGCCCTTTACGTTACCTGCAGCGGGCGCAACCACGGCGCAGGATGACGTCAGGGCGGGTTTTATCCACCGTGTGGAGAAGCCCGACGGCGGGTGGCAGCAAGCAGTGCCGCCACCCGCCGTCGGGCTGGAAAGTACGGCTAGCGGCGACGCCTTGAGGACGTGCCGAAGACGCCCCGCATGAGGTCGCGGCCAAGTTGATTGCCCATGGAACGGCCCATGCTCTTCAGGGCACCGCCCAAGACACCACCGAGGGCGCCGGCGATGTCACCGAACATACCCTCCTGCGGCGAGGCCTGCTCGGGAATGGGTGCCGGAAGGGGTGCGGAGGGCGCGGGAAGGGGCTCGGCGGATGCCGGAACCGGGGGCTGCCCGGGGGCTGCGTCGCCAGTGGGCACGGCACCTTGATCGCGGAGCTTCTCATAGGCGGAGACGTTGTCCACTGCCGTGCCGTACTTGGCCAGGAGTGAGGATGCCGCCACGGAACTGCGGACGAGGTCATCTGCGCTGGGTCCGATAACAGATTCCGGGGCACGCAGGCGCGTCAGGGCCACGGGAGTGGGAGCGCCTTTCTCGTTCATCACTGTGATGACGGCCTCCCCGATGCCAGCCGAGGTGAGGGTTTTTTCGAGGTCGTAATCACTGACCGGGAACGTGGAGACTGTGGCTTTGAGCGCCTTGGCGTCCTCTGGGGTGAAGGCCCGGAGTGCGTGCTGCACGCGGTTGGCCAGTTGCCCGAGAACGTCAGCCGGTACGTCTTTGGGTGTTTGGGTGACGAAGAAGATGCCTGCGCCTTTGGAGCGGATGAGCCTGATCGTGGTGGTGATGGCTTCGAGGAACGCCTTGGAAGCGCCGTTGAACAGCAAGTGGGCTTCGTCCAGGAAAAAGACGAGTTTGGGCTTGTCCAGGTCACCGGCTTCGGGGAGGTCTTCGAACAAGTCCGCCAGCAGCCACATGAGGAAGGTGGAAAACAGGAGCGGCTTGGTCTGGAGGGTGGGAAGCTCAAGGCAGCTGATCACGCCGCGGCCATCGGGCGCGGTGCGCAGAAGCTCGGCGGTATCGAACTCCGGCTCACCAAAGAACTTCTCCATGCCCTGGGCTTCCAGATTGACCAGTTCACGCAGGATCACACCGGCTGTGGCCTTGGAGAGTCCGCCCAGATTCTCCAGTTCGGCCTTGCCCTCGTCGGAGGTGAGGTACTGGATGACGGCGCGGAGGTCTTTGAGGTCTACGAGTTCGAGTTGTCGCTGGTCCGCGAAGTGGAAGATCAACTGCAGGCTGGACTCTTGGGTGTCGTTGAGGTCCATGATGCGCGAGAGCAGGATGGGCCCGAACGAAGAAATGGTGGCACGGACCGGGATTCCGTTGCCGTCGCCGCCAAGGGAAAGGAACTCCACAGGGAAGTTCTTTGCTTGCCACTGCTGGCCCAGGGATTCGGTGCGCGCGGTGAGCTTCTCACTCGGGGTCCCCGCCGTCGCCAGTCCGGAAAGATCACCCTTGATGTCCGCCAGGAAAACCGGCACACCCGCCGTCGAGAGCTGTTCTGCCATCATGTGCAGCGTAACCGTCTTGCCTGTGCCCGTGGCGCCAGCCACCAAGCCATGCCGGTTCATCATGGCAAGGGGCAGCCGGACCTGGGCTTCTTTGTGGACGACGTCGTCCACGATCGCGGCACCCAGCTCAATGGTGGCACCTTGCAGGGTGTACCCCTGCTGGATGGTGGCGAGTTTTTCAGCAGTGGTTTTGTTGGCCATGGGCATAGCTTAGCTGGGCAGTGCAAGATCCTTGCTGAACGCCAGATGCTTGATTTTCTCAGGGTCCTCATCAAGGTCGAACAGTGCTTGGTAGCCGGTGGCGAGGTACAGATTCTTGGCTTCGGGCTGGCGCGGACCGGTGGTCAGGTACAGCTTCCGGTACCCGCGGCGTCGCGCCTCGTCCTCAAGTTCTGTCAGCACGCGGCGAGCCAGCCCGCGGCGACGGTGTGCCGAGTGCGTCCAGATCCGCTTGAGCTCCGCCGTGTCTTCGTCGTAGCGGCGGAACGCGCCCCCGGCCACCGATTCACCCTCCTCCTGGATGATGATCAGCGCACCATGTGGGGCCTCAAACTCCTCGGCGGGGTACCTGTTCATTTCCTCGGCCGCGCCCCCGCTGCTGAAAAAATCTCCGTATCGTGTTGCGTATTCAACGGCGAGTTCATCCAGGAGCGGCCGGACGCGGGGGTCGCCCATGGGCAGGCTGAGGACGGTAAGGCCCGACGGCGGCACGGTAGGCGTCGTGGTCATATCAAACCTTTCGTGGTTGCGCCCCTGAGTTGGGTTGCTGGGACTCGGGATGCGGCACCCGCGGCGATGGTGGACAGGATCCGGCGGGCCAAAGCATCATTTTCCCGGAAGGGGGCAGCATTGGTATTGGGACGGGCGAAAGCTCCCGCGCCCCAACCGGACGTCCACGGACCGACCGCGAACAAACCCTTCTGTGGTGTCCCAACCGGGGAGAGGACCTCGTGATTCCCGGAGACCAGAAGTTTGCCAGTGGAATGGGTCCCCTCGGAGGTGAGCAGTCTCTGTTCCGTACCTCGTCCGGCGTCGTGTAGATCGGTCAACGCAGGGTTCGCGGAACGCTCCACGGAGGCCGAAGGCAACCGGGCCTCAATGTATGCTGCGGCGTCCACAACAACAGGTGACTGGAACGAACCCGCCACAAACCGTCCAGCCGATTCGTCCGCGCGCACCCACACGCCCGGCCCAAGGAATTTCAGGAAACCGGCACGCTGAAGCGCGAGCATCTCGCGGAGCCGGTGCGCCGGGGGACCGGAATCAACAAAGCTGAAAAAGCCGTGCCACCAACCATGGATCGCCTGTTGGGAGCGGGCATTCAACCGCTCCTGCGGAACCAGGCGGCCCAGATCCATATAGACAAACAGGAGCGCAGTGAACAACGCCAAAGTTTCGGAGTGCTCCGGGCTGGTACGCAAGTCCAGATCACGCTGGATATAGGCAGACACGGATCGCTGCACAGCGCCGTGATCGGCGAAAGCGCAACCGCTCAACGGGTGGTCCAGCCTTTCCAGGTCCAGCCACGATGCCGGATCAGGCACAGACGCGGCTACCAGGTCTTCGCGGCCGGGGCTGTACCAGTCCAGGGCATCGAACCGGGCCTCGAAACTGGCCCACGTACCCCGTACCCGGGAGGGATGGCCGGTGAAGAGCTCGCGGTAATAGGCGTAGCCCGCGTCCTTGGCGATCAACGGCCACAAGTGCGCGCGGAAGTCGAGTTCCGCATGTGAGCCGAGCAAAGATTCTATGGCGGGTGCCGTAAAGTACCGGGGCCGGGCGGCTGGCTCACCGAGGAGTGTGGAGGAAATCTTGGAGTGGTACGGCACACCTCGTCGTGACCCTGCCCAGACCCGCGGCTCGGCTCCGGATGGCAGGTAGGTGAGTTCGCCGTCGGGCCCCTCTTCAAAGCGGCCACCGCGGCCCTCGAACAACAGCACCAACAGATCCACGAACGCCAGGCCCATACCGGAGACGATCACGTCCTGGCCAGCCCCAATAGCGGAGTAGTCCACGTCCGTGGTGTACGACGGCGGTGCATGGAACCCGCCGTGCCGGGCGGCGAAATCGCTGAGCCCGGCAGACTCGTCATCCGGCAGGGAATCGGTGTGGCCCAGTGCGTAAACCACGACGTCGGCAACCACCTCCGCGCCTGTTGCCAGCCGGATGCGGTGCGTGCCGTCGTCGTGCCCGTCATGGGTGCCGGACGAGGCTGAAGCAGGCGAAACGGCGGTGGCGGTGTCGCGATGCACGGTGACTGTGACGTCCGTGCCCAGAGCAGAAACGGCGCGGCGGAAGAACCACTCCAAGTACTTACTCTGAAGCTGCCGCGTAGGAAAGGAAGCGGGTGTGAGGGCGCGAAGCTGCTCGAGCATATGCGGCTCCAGCACCGGAACGTCCCGGATGCTGCCGTCCAGCACGCCCGCGGCCCACGTGGAAAGCCCCGGCCCGTCCACTGCGGGACCGTCGCAAACCACCGAACCGTCCGTGAACATGGTGACGTCAGCCGCGGTGGAGTTCAGCAGCAGGCCCGGGCTCTGGTCATAGCGCCAGATCCTCCCGGACCCCGGCTGGTGGGGTTCGATGACGTGGACGTGCAAGGGACCGCCGAACAACGACGGACGGTTGGCGGCAAGCCTTTCGAGGACTCCAGCCGTACGCGGGCCGCCGCCGATGAAGGCGATGGCGGGAACTCGTGACGTCATGGGATCTCCTGAACGGCCTGGCAAGGGAGGGTGGTGCACCCAATCTAAGGAGGATGGGGCGGGCTGGTCGAGGAGCTGGTAACTGCCGTTAACTGCGCGTCATGCCGCGTCAATGAGCGCAAAAAAGGGACGCAATCAGCGGCCACCGGAGCAAAGTGTGACGTCCCGGGAAGCTGCAAGAAGTCACGCTAAGTCCGGTGAAGAAGTGCAAATTCCCGCCTTGCTGGGCGCTTTCCTGCGGCCCTAGATTGGCAGCCATCCGATAGTGAACAACCGATCTGAAATGAGGTGGCGCATGAGTGCACTAGCATCGCCTGCCACGGCGGACACTGCACCGCCCACCCCGGATTACTCCGAGTACAAGCTGGTCGCCGCCCGGCGTCCATGGCGTTGGGTTGGCACCGTGGTGGTGGCTGCCGGCGTCGCCGCGATCGCGTGGTCCTTGGTGACCAATCCCCGCTGGGAGTGGGGCGTGGTGGCCGAATGGTTCACCGCGCAGTCCGTAGTCAACGGGCTGATCGAAACCCTCAAGCTCACGGCAATTTCCGGTGTCCTTGGCTTTGTGCTCGGGTTCATCCTGGCCCTCATGCGCCTATCCGCGTCTCCGCTGTTGGTCTCGGTGTCCTGGACGTTCTCCTGGATCTTCCGCTCCACGCCGCTGCTGGTCCAGCTCCTGCTCTGGTACAACCTTGGCTATCTTTACGAGAAAGTCAGCGTGGGCATACCGTTCACGGACGTTCGCTTCTTCGAGGCGCAGACCACCACGCTGATCAGCCAGTTCGCCGCCGCGGTCTTGGGACTTACCCTGAATCAGGCAGCGTACTCCGCGGAGATCATCCGTGGCGGCATCCTTTCGGTGGACCAGGGCCAGTTGGAAGCCGCATCCGCCCTGGGTATTCCAGCCTGGAAACGCTCCACCAGGATCGTGCTCCCACAAGCCATGCGCGCTATCTTGCCCAACGCTTTCAACGAGATCATCGGCCTGGTCAAGGGCACCTCGATCGTTTACGTGCTGGCCTACTCCGAGCTCTTCTACACCGTCCAGGTCATCTACAACCGGACGCAGCAAGTGTTGCCGCTCCTGCTCGTTGCCACGCTCTGGTACGTGGTGATCACCTCGGTGCTCAGCGTCTTCCAGTACTACATCGAGCGCCATTTCTCCAAGGGCGCTTTGCGGAACCTGCCACTCACGCCGCTGCAGAAGGCCCGTAAATTCTTCGCCACCCACGTTGCCGCTTCTCCCACGAAGGACGCCCGATGAGCATCACCGCTGCACGCAAAGAATCGACGACGGCGGCCGCTTCGGCAGGTGCCGGCCACGTGGCTCCGCCGCTGGTCGGTTCCAGGACAGCCTCCCGCGGCCAGGTCGATATCACCAACGTAAGGAAGTCCTTCGGTGCAACCGAAGTCCTCAAAGGCGTATCCCTGTCCGTGCCGCCCGGCGGCGTTGCAGTGATCGTCGGCCCCTCCGGCTCGGGCAAGTCCACCCTGCTGCGGACCATCAACCACCTGGAAAAGGTGGACGGCGGCTATATCACTATCGACGGCGACCTGGTGGGCTACGAAGTCCGTGGAAACAAGCTGCATGAGCTGCGCGAAAAAGACATCCTCAAGCAGCGCACCAACATTGGCATGGTGTTCCAAAACTTCAACCTGTTCCCGCACCTCACCGCGCTGGAGAACGTCATCGAAGCGCCCATCGTGGCGCAGGGACGTTCCAAAGCGGAGGCACGCAAGCGGGGACTGGAACTGCTGGACCGGGTGGGTCTCAAAGACCGTGCACAGGCCTACCCCCGCCAGCTCTCGGGGGGCCAGCAGCAACGTGTTGCGATTGCCCGGGCGCTCGCCCTCAATCCCAAGATCCTGCTCTTCGATGAGCCAACCTCGGCGCTGGACCCTGAACTTGTCAACGAGGTCCTGGACGTCATCCGGGAACTCGCCAAGTCCGGCACCACATTGATCGTGGTTACCCACGAGATGGGGTTCGCCCGGGATGTCGCGGACACCGTGGTCTTCATGGACGACGGGTTGGTTGTCGAGTCCGGCACACCGCAGGAGATCTTCACCAACCCTCGCGAGGAACGTACCCGCAGCTTCTTCTCCAAAGTCATCGAACCGGCTTTCAACATCTAGGACACCCTCCATGCTTCGCATCACCCGCAGTTCCGCCGCAGCACGCAAAACCAGTTCCGCCGCAGCACGCAAAACCAGGCTCGCGGCACTTGCTGTTCTTCCCGCCGTCGTAGTCGCTGCACTGGCGGGGTGCTCCGATCCCGGTGCGTCGGCCGCCAAACCGGCATCCGAAGCGGCGAAGAACGGCGTGGTGTACAACACCTCCGTAAACCAGAACCGTATCCGCGATGAGAAGGACGCAGCCGCCGCGGCCAAGGTTCCCGCGGTCATCTCCAAGGACGGCAAGCTGACCGTCGCGACAACCGCCGGCGCTATTCCGCTGTCCTTCCATGCCACGGACGACAAGACGCCGATCGGCGTTGAGGTGGACATCGCCCAGCTCGTGGCCGACAAACTCGGCCTCGCCCTGGACCTTCAAGTGACATCGTGGGAGAACTGGCCGCTGAAGACCCAGTCGGGTGACTTCGAAGCTGTCTTCTCCAACGTGGGCATCAACGCAGCACGGGTGAAACTCTTCGATTTCTCCACGTACCGCGCTGCGTACATGGGCTTCGAAGCCAAAAAGAGCGCCAGCTACGACATCAAGGGCCCGGACGACATCACTGGCTTGAAAGTCTCCGTGGGCTCGGGCACCAACCAGGAGAAGATCCTGCTGGCGTGGAACAAGGAACTTGAGGCGAAAGGAAAGGCGCCCGCCACACTCCAGTACTACTCCTCCGACGCCGACACCATCCTTGCGCTCTCCTCGGGCCGCACGGACCTGAACCTGGCGCCCTACCCGTCGGTGACGTACCGCGAAAACACCCGGGACGACCTGAAGGTAGTGGGCAAGGTCAACGCAGGGTGGCCGTCTGAAACGCTGGTAGCAGCGACCACGCTGAAGGGCAACGGCTTGGCTCCTGCCATCACGGACGCCCTGAACTCCACCATCAAGGACGGCTCCTACGGCAAGGTCCTGGAACGCTGGGGCCTTTCCGAAGAAGCTGTGCCGGAATCCAAGACCGTCACAGAAGCAAGCTTCGGAGCGGGCAAGTGAAGTTCCAGGTCCTTGACATCATTCCGCACCTGAAGAATCCGGTGACGGGGGAGAGGGTCTCCACTGCTGATCGGCTCAACCAGGTAGTGGCGACGGCCCGCCGCGCGGAGGAGCTCGGCTTCGACAGCTTCTCAGTTGGTGAACGCCACGCCGGCTGCGCTCGCCGCCAAATGGGGCGATCCGTTGTTCACGGCCAACGCCATCCAACCGCGGGAAAACTACAAGGTCCTGATCGACCACTACCGGGAAGAGTACGGGCGTCACGGCCATGATCCACGGCACCAGTACATCGGCTCGGGCAGCGGAGCAGGCGGAGTGTTCATCGCGGACACTACCCAGGAAGCCATCCGGCAGTACGGTCCCGTGTATGAGGCCCTGACCGCCGGCCGCAACGTTCCAGGTAACAACTCGCCTTTCCGGGATATCCAGCACGCAGTCGCCCAGGGCCCGGCGTTGGTGGGCAGCCCCGAACAAGTGATTGACAAGATCCTCAGCTACCACTCCCTGTATAGCCACGATCTCCAGTCAATTTCCCTGCCCACCACACTGCCGTTCGAACAACAACTCGACATCCTGGAGCGCTTTGCATCGGAGGTCATCCCGGCCGTCCGCGCCGCAGCCCCCACCACTCTGTGGGAAGCGGGGGATCCTTTCGGTGGCAGGCCGGAATTTGCCGGAGCCACCGAACCTGACGCCGCAGCAACAGTCACCGCCGACCACGCCTTCAACAGGACGGATAACGCCCATGTCTTTGCACACTAATAGCGCTACACACGCCGCAACCACGCTGGAAGCCTTCGACGAGGAATGGCTGGAATGGCACGCTGCCCATGAGCGCAACCGTGCCCACCCGCACGGCTTCCTCGCAGTGACCCACCTGCACGGGCTCAGCAGCGAGGCGACCCGGCTGGAAGGTGCGCCGGGCACCTGGAGTGCGGATGACGACGTCGTACGGGTTGTCCTGGAACCGGGCGAGAGCCTCCTGCAGGACGGGGTGGAACTGAACTCAGACGCAGGCAAGTCGCTGGAGCTGGGTCCCATCGAGGAACGCGGCGGGATCAACCTGGTCTCCGGCGATACCGTGATCGAGGTTGCCAAGCGGGGCGGCGAGTACATTGTGCGGCCGCGGAACCCCGAAAACCAGCTGCTGAAGCAGTACCAGGGAACGCCCGCATACACGCCCAACGCCGCGTTTGCCGTTGCCGGTAGGTTCGTGCCGTTCGAGACACCGCGCGCCACCACGGTGGGTGCCGCGGTGGAAGGTATCCAGCATGTGTACGAAGCTCCAGGCGAGATCCGCTTCAAGCTGGCCGGAAAGGAGTTGGCGCTGACCGCGTTCAACGGTTACGCGCCGGGCTCGCTGTCCGTGCTGTTCACCGACCAGACCTCCGGTAAGACCACCTACGCAGCCAACCGCTCACTATCCGTAGTCCCGGCCGCCGACGGAACGGTCCAGCTCGACTTCAACCGGGCCGTGAACCTCCCGTGCGCCTACACCGACCTCGCGACCTGCCCGCTGCCGCCCGCCGAAAACCGGCTTCCAGTGGCTATCGAAGCCGGCGAAAAGATCCCCTACGAACGTCAGGACCAGAAGTGAGCAGCAACAACAACACAGCCGGGTTCCTGGCCATTGAGCTCGACAGAGCGGGGTATGAGAACCTCTCCGCCGCCGTCCTCGCCGCAGAATCCGCCGGCTTCCATGTGGCAACTTTCAAGGACTCGCCCCGGGCCGGCCGGGTGAACGCCCTGCAACGCGCTGCGTTTGCCGGACCGGCGACCCGGGCCATCGCGGTGGTTCCGGAAGTGGACACCGTATACACGGAGCCGTTCCACATCTCCACGCAGCTCGCGAGCCTGGACTACGTGTCCGGAGGGCGCGCCGGGTGGATCGCGACCGCAGCAGAGTCACCGGAGGCCGCTGCCGCCGTCGGGCGTTCCTCCGCTAGCGGGGAAACTCTGGCTCAGGAGGCCGCCGCCTCAATTGAGGTCGGGCGTCGCCTATGGGACTCCTGGGAGGACGACGCCGTGATCCGCGATGTCGCCACGGGCCGTTACATCGACGTCGACAAGTTGCACTACGTCGACTTCGAAACACCTGCCGACTTCAGCGGCACACCCTATTCCGTGAAGGGCCCCTCCATCATCCCGCGGCCGCTCCAGGGGCAGTTGCCTGTGCTGGCGGCGGCATCCCTGGTGGGGGAGGGGTTGGTTCCAGTCGAGGCCGTGGATGCTGTACTGGTTTCCGCGCCCACGCCGGAGTTGCTTGCCGCCGAGGTCCGGGACGTGCGTGCCCGGCTCGGTGCGTCGGTGCCGGTTGTTGCTGAGCTCGACGTCGTCCTGGACTCGCGCGGCGAGACAGCGGGTTCCCGCGCCTTAACGGAGCCGGAGCATGCGCGTTTTGTTGGTTCTGCCTCCGGCCTGACCGATCTGCTTGAGGCCTTGTTGAAGGAGGCCGACGGCGTTCGCCTCCACCCGGCTGTTGTGGACGTGGAGCTCGAGGAGCTTTCGCGCCTTGTCCTGCCTGAACTACGCAGGCGGGGCGCCTTGCGGGCCCCCATCCAGGACGGCACCTTCCGCGACGTGCTGGGCTTGGCGCCGGCGGAAAACCGCTATTCGATAACCGCCGCCGCTGCGGCTGGAAAGTAGGAACCACCATGTCACGCGACGTTTTCCAGCCCACGGGGCAGATCCAGTTCGGCATCTTCTTCCAGGGCGTCAACTCAGGCACCATCTGGAAGGCTCCGGAGTCGGGCTCGCAAACCGACTTCGAGTCGTTCCGTCATATCGTCCAGACGGCCGAACGCGGGAAGTTTGCAGCTTTCTTCCTCGGCGAAGGGCTGCGCCTGCGCGAACATCTGGGACGGCCGCATGCCCTGGACGTGGTGGGACGCCCGGACGCGCAGACCATGCTCGCTGCGCTCGCCGCCGTCACCCGAAACATCGGCTTGGTTGCCACCCAAAACACCACGTACAACGATCCCGCAGACCTGGCGCACCGGCTGTCCTCGCTGGATTTGATCTCAGCGGGCCGCGCCGCATGGAACATCGTGACCACGGACAACGCGTGGACCGGAGCGAACTTCCGCCGAGGTGGGTATCTGGACCATGCTGACCGTTACAAGCACGCTGAGGCATTTGTTGAAACGGTCAAGCGCATATGGGATTCATGGGAGACGCCCTCTGGGCCAGCCCGCCCCGTCCGTCACGAGGGCCAGCACTATGCCGTGGACGTCACACCCCGCCTGCCGCGCAGCGCCCAATACCGCCCCGTGCTTTTCCAAGCCGGCGACTCCCCGGAAGGCCGCGATTTTGCTGCCCGCCAAGCTGACGTGATCTTCTCGGCCCACCCAAAGCTCGGTGACGCCGTGGAGTTCCGCCGAGACATCGTCACGCGTTCCATAGCCGCAGGGCGCGGCGCCAACGCGGTGCAGATCATGCCCGCCAGCGAGTTCATCCTTGCCGCCACCGACCACGAAGCCCAGGAGAAGAAGGCCTGGGTCCGCAGTTTGCAGATCGGTCCCCAGCAGGCCGTCGCGTACCTGGAGCAGTTCTGGGGTCGCGAGCTTTCCTCTTACGATCCCGATGGCCCACTTCCCGAGATCGACCCCGTAGTTGAGGAGACCTCCGAAACCCGCGGCAGTGGCTTCCACGGTGCCAAGGCCCGGCAGCTCGCAGATCAGTGGCGCGCCGAGGCTAAGGACAAGGGCCTGTCCATCCGGCAGTTCGTGACCTCCCGCACCGCCAGAGTGGATGCCACGTTCACAGGCTCCTACACCGCAGTGGCCGACCACCTCGCCGAGTATGCCCGCGTCGGGGCCGTGGATGGCTTCAACATTTCACCGTGGCTCATCCCCACTGGCCTGGACGACATCGTGAACCACCTGGTCCCCGAACTCCAGGAACGCGGCGTGTACCCCACGGAATACCGGGGCGCCACCCTGCGCGAAAACCTGGGCTTGGAGACGCCGGTGCGGTCCAGCGAAACGGTGCCGGCAACGTGAGGGCGCGTTGGTTCACGCTCTTTGCCCGATTGTTCACCAGCGATTCCTCCCACGGCACGGTCCGGCTACAACTGGCCGCTTGGGCTCAGCCGCTGTAGCCGCACCTCGGGACTAGAGCAGTTCGCGGAAAGCGTTCCAGCCCGGACTGGTTCGGACCCCGGAGTGCTCTACCCCGGCGGGATCTAGGCTTCGGGGATGACCAGGGCAAAGCGCTCTTCGCGGGCAACGTCGGGGTCCGGCCCGTTGCGGTTGCCCGTATCAAGCGAATCGATGGCTGCGACTTCTTCGCTGGAAAGCTTAAAGTCGAAGACGTCAAAGTTCTGGGCGATACGGGCAGGGTTGGTGGACTTTGGAATCGCGGAGCGGCCCTGCTGAAGGTGCCACCGGATCATGACCTGGGCAGGGCTCTTGCCGTGTGCCTGCGCAATCCCGGCAGTCGTGGGGTCTTCCATGACATTTTTGCGTTGCTCGCCCCAGCCCGGGTAGAAGGTGATCCCGCCGATCGGCGACCATGCCTGGGTGAGGATGCCGTGTTCGGCGTCGGCGGCCTGGACGTCCGGCTGGGTGAAATAGGGGTGCAGCTCGATCTGGTTCACCGCGGGAACGATATCCGTGGACGCTAAAAGTTCCTGCAGGTGGTGTGGCATGAAGTTGCTGACACCGATCGCACGGACGCGGCCGTCGGCAAGCAGTTGCTCCAAGGCTTTGTAAGCGGCGATGGTTTTTCGGAACCGGTCCGGTGCGGGCTGGTGCAGGATGAGAAGGTCCAGTTGCTCGACTCCGAGTTTCCCTACGGCCTTTTCCCATGCATGAAGCGTTTCGTCGTAGCCGAAGTCACTGACCCAGACTTTGGTCTCAATGAATATCTCCGATCTGTCCAGGCCGGAGTTGCGGATGCCTTCGCCCACCTCGCGCTCGTTACCATAGGCCGCGGCGGTGTCGATGTGCCGGTAGCCGGTTGCAAGCGCTGACTCAACGGCCGCGGTCGTCTCCTCAGGGGCGCTCTGGAAGACGCCCAAGCCGAGGGCTGGCATGACGACGCCGTTATTCAAGGTGATGTCCATGATTCCTGATCCTCTTCTTCAGCAGCTTCTTCAGCGGTGGACGGGCGATGTGTGCACTCCACAGAGGGCCTCCTTCCCAGTAAACACCGTGTGCGCATCCGCTCCAAGGCACCCTAGGATGAAAGTCGGACGAAAGGTGCACGGATGGTCACGCGCGAAGAAGTGGAAGCGGCTTACTCACGGACGGCAGGCTGGGTCCGCCACACGCCCTTGGCCGAGAGCGGCAACCGGGAGCCCTACAACCTTTGGTTCAAGTGCGAGTACATGCAGCACACCGGCTCCTTCAAGGCCCGCGGTGCGTTCAACCGCCTGCTGTCGGCCCGGGAAGATGGCGAACTGGACCCCGCGATCGGCATTGTTGTCGCCTCAGGTGGCAACGCTGGGCTGGCCAATGCCTACGCAGCTGCCAAGCTTGGAGTTCCGGCCACGGTGTTTGTTCCCGAGTCGGCCCCAGCCAACAAGGTCCACAAGCTGTACGCCATTGGTGCCCGGGTAGTCCAAGGTGGAGCCGAGTATGCCGAAGCCTACGCTGCGGCCATTCGCTATTCCGAAGACAAGGGCGCCGTCTACTGCCATGCCTACGATCAGCCGGAAATTGTTGCAGGTGCCGGGGGTGTGGGCCTTGAGCTGCTGGACGAACTGCCCGGCGTCGACACTATCCTCGTCGCTGTCGGCGGAGGCGGGCTGATGGGCGGCATCGCTGCGGCGGCAGAGGGTAAAGCGCGCGTTGTCGGCGTCGAACCTGAGACGGTCCCGACCCTGCACACGGCCCTGGCGAAGGGTGGGCCCGTGGATGTGGCGGTGTCCGGAATCGCCGCGGATTCCCTGGGTGCCCGTCGCATTGGCGAGATCGGCTTTGGCGTCGCACGCCGCACCGGAGTCCAGAGCGTCCTGGTCACCGACCAGGACATCATCGACGCCAGGCGTTCCCTGTGGGAGGAATACCGGATAGTGGTGGAACATGGCGCCGCAGCTGCCTACGCGGCCTTGCTGTCAGGGACCTATCAGCCGCACGACGGCGAGACCGTTGCGGTAGTTCTCTGCGGCGCCAACACCGACCCATCCCACTTTTGAGGGGCCTGCCACTTCGGGTACAGGCCTCCCACTTAGGGTGCGGGCCTAGGACTTAGGCAGGCCTGCCGGGTTCAGTTCAGAGGCGGGAATGGCCTCGGAAGAAAGCCCCCAACGGTCAAGTATCTTCCCGTAGTCGCCGTCTTTGATCAGATGGTTGATCGCAGCCTGCGCAACGGCAGCCAAGCCGTTGCCCTTCTTGGTGGTGAAAGCGATGTCAGCCTGCAGCGGCCAGCCGCCGTTGAGGGTGCCCACCTGCTTGGTCTTGCCGTCCTTGGCTGCCTTGTAGGCCGCGGAAGCGTTGGGGCCAAAGGTCAGGTCCGCACGCCCGGACTGCAGGGCGAGCTGGGAGGCGGAGTCGTCGTCGTAATACTGGAAGTCAACCGGCTTCAAGCCGTTCTTCTTGTTTTCCTGGTCCCAACGGATCAGGATGGCCTCCTGGTTGGTGCCGGAGCCCACGATGATCCGCTTGCCCGCCACGTCCTTGGCTTCCTTGATGCTGGAAATACCGGAGTCGGACTTGGCGTAGAAGCCCAAAAGATCGTTGCGGTAGGTAGCAAAGTCGAACTTTTCCTTGCGGGCTTCGGTGACAGTGACGTTGGACAGGACTGCCTCGTACTTCCCGGATTCGACGCCGAGCGGCCAGTCGGCCCACGCCGCGGGGACTACTTCCACCTGCAGGCCGAGGGTCTCTCCAATCGCGTAGGCGAGGTCGATCTCGTTGCCGATAAGGGTCTTGTTGTCCGAGGCGAACAACGTCAGCGGCGCTGTGCCGCCGGTGGAGGCCACCGTCAGTTTGCCGTCTGCCTTGATGGCGTCCGGTACCAGCGCCGCAGCCGACGAATCAACACTGACCTTGATCCGGTCCTGCTGCGGTGTCAGGTTGAAGGCTCGCGCCGTTGAGCTGGCTGAAGCGTTCGACGCCGGTGCCGATGGCCCGGCTGCCGCCGTCGCGCTTGGATCCGAGCAGGCCGCGAGGCCCAGAAGAGCAGTGGCGGCCAGCGCTGCGGTGACGCCGGTCCTGGCTGCGAAACGTGCCATGTAAACCCCTAAGTTATCTCTGATGCGTGCTTGTGGCTGCAACTATCCGGCAGACCCTAAAGGAGGGTCAAAGCACTCTGAAACGCTGGGATACAGGGGGTCACGGCGGTTAATCGGACGTCGGGCAACGTCATAAAACCGTCCCGGCAAACAGACGTAACCCAAGCGCGACGCAACTCACAGAAATAAGGCGGGTGCCGCCGTCGTTGTCGATTACGTGCCCGCTAAGCAAAGCGCTGGGCCGCGAAACGTACCGAAAGGCATTCCCCGTGACTGTTCCACTTTCCATCCTCGACCTGGCGACCATCGGAAAGGGCCAGGCGGCAGGGGAAAGCCTTGCGGGCAGCGTTGCCATGGCGCAGAAAGCCGAGGAGCTGGGATACCGCCGTGTGTGGTACGCCGAGCACCACAACATGTCCGCTATCGCTTCATCGGCAACGAGCGTGCTGATCGCCCATGTTGCCGCGCACACCAAGAGCATCCGCCTTGGCGCAGGCGGCATCATGCTGCCCAACCATTCCCCGTTGACCATTGCAGAGCAGTTCGGCACCTTGGAGACCCTTCACCCGGGACGGATCGACCTCGGTTTGGGACGCGCTCCCGGCAGTGACCAGAACACCATGCGTGCCTTGCGCCGGGACCACATGGCCGCCGACACCTTCCCGCAGGACGTTCTCGAGTTGCAGGGTTACCTGACCGGACCCACCCGCATCCAGGGTGTTGAGGCGACGCCGGGTAAAGGCACCAACGTGCCGCTGTATATCCTGGGGTCTTCGCTCTTTGGAGCCCAACTGGCCGCACAGCTGGGGCTGCCGTATGCGTTCGCTTCACACTTTGCCCCTGCCGCACTGCGGGACGCCGTGGCGATCTATCGTCGCGACTTCAAACCATCCGCCCAGTTGTCAGAGCCGCACGTCATCGCTGGCGTGAATGTCACTGCAGCGGACAACAACGCGGACGCCCAGGCCATACACCTTGCTGTGAAGCGCGCCCGTGTCTCCTTGTTCTTTGGCGGCGGTCGGGACTTCACTGATGACGAGGCTGACATGGTCCTGGACTCCCCGCAGGGCCAGCACATTGCCCAGATGATGAAGTACTCGGCCGTGGGCACACCGGAGGTTGTGCGCGAGTACCTGGACGAATTCGCCCAGCACGCGGACGCTGATGAGCTCATTGTTGCCCACCAAAGCACAGGAACCGAAGAGCGGCTCCGCTCCGTGGAACTCGTCGCGGAGGTTGCCGGGCTGGTCCCGGCATAAGTCGGTAACGCATTCGAAACGGCGGAGCTATACAAGCGAAACCGGCCGGGCGGACACTGGGATAGTCCGCACCGGAAGGATTCGCTATGCCCACACCGCTGAACCAAACAGTCGCGGCCTCCGCGCTACTCATGAAGTCCCTACCGTTGGGATTGCTGCGGACGTTCGTCCAGTCGAATGCGGATCAGGGAATAACCCCGGAGTTGCTCGCCGAGCTAAGGGTCCTGTCCCGTGTTCCAGGCCTGCTGGTGGCCTGTAATTACGGCGGCACCCTGTGCTCAGCCGAAGGAGTGTCCACCGAGACCCTGCCACTGGACAGCGCAGCCGTGGCACTGCGGGCTTTGGCCGCGTTGCCCAATACCCACACGGCCGTCATTTCCGGACGCTCCTTGCGGGATCTGGCAGCGGTCTCCAGGCTGCCCGCGGAAGTTCATTTGGTGGGTTCGCACGGCGTCGAGTTCGACATGGGCTACGCCTACAACCAGTCCTTGGCCACTGACGCGTTGCTTCAGGAGGTGGTAACGGCCCTCACCGAGGCCGTCGCCTTTGAAAAGGGCATCAGGATCATGCGTAAGCCTGTGGGCGTCGGCGTTCACACCCGGCCTGCGACACCGGAGGTCAGGGAACGCGTCATCTATCGTGCCCAGCAGATCGCCATGGAATTCGGATTGTTCTTCATTGTGGACGGCACTGTGCTGGATCTGACGGTGGAGGAGCCGGCCAAGGGCCGCGCCCTGGAACAGCTTCGAGCGAGCCTGGGCGTGAGCGCGGCTCTTTACGCCGGTGATGCTGAAAGCGACGAGAAGGCGCTCGCCACCCTTCGGGGCCCCGACCTCGGCCTTCACGTGGGACCGGGGAATACGACGGCGGCACACACCATCCCGGACCCGGAGGCCTTTGCGCGGGTGCTGGCCTTGTTGTTCGAGATGCGCCGGGCGTGGTTGTTCGGCGAAGACGCGGTAGGCCTTGAACGGCATTCCATGATCGGCAACGGGAGCTCCACGGCGTTGCTCACTCCGGATGCGAAGATCTGCTGGATGAGCCACCCGTTACCTGACTCGGGCTCACTGTTTGCCCACATCCTTGGTGGAGATCCGGCCGGGCACTTCAGCATCGAACCCGTGAAGACGTCGCCCGTGCTTGCCCAGCGATACGTGGACAACACCATGATCGTGGAGACCCGTTGGGCTGATGTCACGGTGACGGACTACCTGGAACCTGCTCCGGAAGGTATCACCAGCTTGGTCCGCGTGCTCTCCGGGACTGGTACGGCCCGGGTGGTCTTCGCGCCACGGCCGGACTACGCGAACGCGCCCTTCAGCATGGAAATCCGAGACGGCGAGGTCCATGTGGTGGGGACCTCCGACCCGATCATCCTTTCCGCGCCGGGAGTTACCTTCCGTGTCACCAGTGACGGCAGGCATGCCACTGCGATGGCCGACGTTCCTCTCTACGGGGGTCCTGTGGTCCTGAACCTGCGCTGCGGTGACACCGAGCCGCCCCCCGCGGACCCCTACGGAGAGCCCCACCGGCGTGCCGCCGTCGGGCAGGTTGCGCGGGAGTGGGTCAAGACGCTCCAGCTTCCCAGCATGAAACCGTCGCTGGTGCGCCGTTCGGCGCTGGTGCTGAAGTCGCTGGTTCACGAGCCCACGGGCGCTGTGCTGGCGGCCCCCACAACGTCCCTGCCCGAAGGCATCGGCGGAACGAGGAATTGGGACTACCGGTACTGCTGGCTGCGTGATGGGTCCATGACGGTCAACGCCTTGGTCAGCCTTGGTTCCACGCGTGAAGCCGATGGGTTCTTGAGCTGGTTGGGACGCATCCTGGAGAATGCGCCGGGGCCTGAGTGGCTGCACCCTCTCTACTCAGTGACAGGCGCTCCGCTGTCCACGGAGGCGATTGTGGAGAGCCTGCCCGGCTATGCAGGGTCGCGGCCGGTGCGGATCGGGAACGCCGCGGACCACCAAGTGCAATTGGACGTGTTTGGGCCCATTGCCGAACTGATCCATGATTTGGCCGAGCGCCGGGGGTTCATGCCGGACGAGCACTGGTTCCTCATGGAGCAGATGGCCCACGCAGTCATTGCGCGCTGGCATGAACCGGATCACGGCATCTGGGAAGCGCGCCGCGCCCCGCGGCACCACGTCTATACCAAAGTCATGTGCTGGGTGACCCTGGACAGGGCAGTCCGCGCCGCAGCCCTGCACGGCCGCGAGGCGCACGCCGACTGGGCGCCAACGGCGGTGACTATCCGGGAACAAGTCCTCCACGAGGGCTGGGACAACTCTGCTGCGTCCTACACCGTTGCGTACGACAGTCCCGACCTCGACGCCGCCGTCCTGCACATCGGGTTGTCCGGGCTCCTGGATGTCCAGGACCAACGTTTCCTGGACACCGTGACCGCTGTTGAGCGGGATTTACGCGTGGGGCCTACGGTTTTCCGTTACAGGTACGACGACGGCCTGCCGGGTTTGGAGGGCGGGTTCCACATCTGCACCACGTGGCTGATCGAGGCCTACCTCGCTGTTGGCCGTTTGGACGATGCCTTGGAGTTATTCAACCAGTTGGTGGCGTTGTTCGGACCCACCGGTTTGCTGCCCGAGGAATATGATCCTTCCACGGAAACCCACTTGGGGAACCACCCACAGGCGTACTCGCATCTGGGCTTCATCCGCTGCGCACAACTCCTGGACCACTACCTGGCCCGGGCCGACGTCGAATAGGCCGTCCCGGGGAGCGTTTATGTCAGAAGCAGGGCCACCACGATCATTGCGGGCACTGCCACAACCGTGGTGATGAGCACCGTGTCCTTGGCTACCGTGAGCCCGGCCTGGTAGCGGTTCGCGGCCACGAACACGTTCTGCGCCGTGGGCAACGCCGATGTCACCACCACGGCGAAGAGTGCGTGCCCGTCAATGCCCAGGGCGAACCTGGCAAAGAGATATGCAACCAAGGGGTGGACCACCAGCTTGAAGCCGCTTGCCAGCAGGGTGTCCGTCCGGCGTCCGGCGTCCCTCTGCAGCGGTTTGGAGCCGTTCAGGCTCATGCCAAAGGACATCAGCATGGCCGGGATCGCGGCTCCACCAATCAGGTGGATCGGTTCAAGGATGAGCGAGGGCACCTGGAACCCCGTGCCGGCCGCGACCAGGCCCAGCGCAGAGCCCACAATCATGGGATTCCTGACGATCATGAGCAGGAAGCGCAGGGGAGTGGTGCGGTGCGCGCTGGTGCTGGCGTCGAGGGCCATCAGGTACATCGGTGTGTAGAACGCCAGCTGGAAAATAAGCAAGGGCGCCACATAACTGGCATCGCCCAGGACAAAAACCGCGATGGGGATGCCGAGGTTTGCCGAGTTGGCCAAGGACGCACTCATGGAGGACATCAGGGCCTCAGGCATGGTGCGCCCCAGCCAGAACTTCACGATCAGGAAGAAGAGCAGGCCGGTGATCACAGCGCCCACCGCAGTGACAAGAAGTGGGGCAGCGAAAACGTCGTGCAGGTTGGCTTTACTCAGGGTCTCGAACAAGAGCGCCGGGCTGGCAACGAAGAATGTCAGGGAACTCAGGACCGAGCGTGCATTCTCGCCCAAAATCCCCCGGCGGCCAACGAACATGCCCACCAGGATGATGGCCCACACTACGAAAAAACCCGAGAGGACGCCGATCATTGCAGCGGCGAAGGGGCAGGGAATCGACGGGTCACGACTTCCAGCCTAATCAGTCCTAGGTAGCCAGTAAGCGTTTTCACGGTGGTGTCCCGTTATGCGGACACTGCGGTCAATGCGCGGGGGGCTCTCCAGTGGTCCCGTTCGCCTCGCCGAGGGCGGAAACCATTCGGCCTACCTGGGTTACCGCCGCCCTGATCTTGGCGGGGTTGCCAAAAGTGACGAACTGCAGCATCAGCCCGTCTAGTGCGGCGAATATCGCGAGGGATGCTTCGTTGTCGGTATCCAAACCGCGGCGCTTCAAGGCATCCTCAACGGTTTCGACGTAACTCGCGTACAAATGCTCCACCATGGCACGGATGCGTGGGTTGCGCCGTGATTCGAGGATCATTTCAAACTGGAACAGCTGAAGCTCCGGTTCGGCAGAAACGCTCTCGATGAGTGAATCTGCGAAGTTGCCCTCAAAGTCCGCGACGCCTGTCAGCCCGGTTTCTTCAATGGACCGCCGGACGGACCACTCCATCGTGGCTACCAGAAGGCCCTCCATGGAGCCAAAGTGGTGGGTGACCAGGGCATGGTTGACGCCGGCACGCGCTGCGACCGATCTGTAGGTTGCCCCGCGCAGGCCTTTGTCCGCTACCACCTCCACCACGGCAGACAAGAGGGCGTCCCTTCCGTCTCCGTACGGCAACCTGTGTGATTCCTGAGCCATGAAGTGAGTCTATCGGCGGCACCACACCCACTCTTGACACTCAGAACTATACAAACGTATAGTTCTGAGTGTGGCCGGCATCACTAGCCGCACATCAAGAGCAGCTTCAGCCTTGACGCCCCCGGAAGTGACCGTGGGCGTAGGCGCCCTATCCCTCCGCACTGGCGATGGAGCCATTGCATTTCGGAAAGAACAGCCTCATGAACGAACCCAGCCCCACCACAGCGGCTCCGGCCGAAACTCAATCTGCACAGCCTTCCCATAGCAGCAACAACGCGCGGCTCGGGGCAAACAAGCTTGGCGTCGTCGCCATAGCCTTCTTCGCCATCGCCGCAGCGGCGCCCATGGCCGCCGTCGTGGGCGCAAGTCCGGTGATCTTCGCGGCGAGCGGCCCCGGAACCCCGGTTGTCTACATCATTGCCGCCCTCCTGGTAGCCCTCTTTTCAGTGGGATATCTCCGAATGAGCCAGCACATCACCAACGCTGGCGGATTCGTGGCCTACATAGCCAAAGGACTCGGAGTTAAGTGGGCCACAGGCGGGGCCGGCATTGCCATCCTCACGTACCTCAGCCTGCAAATTGGTCTATGGTCACAGTTTGGCGTTTTCGCGGCACAGTTGGTGCAGGGCCTCGCGGGCCTCGCAGTACCTGTCTACTTTTGGATCGTGGCCGTTCTGGCGCTCACTACGTTCCTGACCATGAAAGGCGTGGATGCCAGCCTTAGGGTTTTGGGGGTCCTGATTCTTGGCGAAACCCTGGTAGTTGCCGCGTTGATTGCCTCCCTCATCGCCCAAAAAGGTATCGGCATCTTTACGTTCGCAGGGTTCACGGCGGGAAGCATAGTAGGCCCGGGCCTGGGCATCTCGCTGCTGTTTGCCTTCGCCTGCTTCACCAGTTTTGAAGCCACGGTGGTGTTCGCCGAGGAGGCAAAGAATCCGCGTCGCACCATCCCGCGCGCCGCCTATCTGGTCATTGCGTTTGTGGGCGTCTTCTACGCGGTGTCCACCTGGGCCATCAGTGGTTCCATCGGAATTGACGGGATCCAAGCGGCGGCAACCGAAAACCCCTCCGGCATGATTTTCGACCTCGCTGCGGCCAGTGCGGGATCGTGGCTGAGCATCGCCATGCAGGTGCTGGTGGTCACAAGCTTTATCGCAATGCTCCTTGGATTGGCCAACATGTTCTCCCGGTACCTCTTCGCTCTTGGGCGCGCGGGATCACTTCCGGCCAAGTTGTCCTCGGTTTCCCGATCAGGTGCGCCGTCGTTCGCCGGCCTGGTCAACTCCTTGGTCGTCCTGGCAGTGATCAGCGCTTTCCTCATCGCCGGCGCCGATCCGATGGCAACGGTCTTCGCCTGGTTCGTGGCCCTGGGCACAGCGGGATTCATTTCCATCCTGCTCCTGACATCAGCGGCCATCCTGGTGTACTTCGCCAGATCAGGGCTGAGGGACAACCTCTGGGTCACCACCATCGCGCCGGCTCTGTCGCTTCTGGCCTTTGTGGTGGTCGCCTACCTGACTTTGGACAACTATGACGCCCTGCTTGGAGGCGAGGGAGGGGTAGCCCGATGGCTGCTCCTCGGTATCCCGCTGTTCTTCATTGCAGGTATGGTCCGCGGAGCCCAAAAACCAACCATCAACTACGCAGCCGAAATCGTCTGACATCCCGAAAGGACCACGCATGACTACCACAGCTCTCCAAGACTACGTTCCGGAAGAAGAGTGGCCGCCCGTCTCCACCATGGTGGACGGATTTGGCGACCAGACGCTGCCTGCCTCGCCTGCACTGGTCAATACGAAGATCTCCCAGGAAACACCTGACGGTTCCCGCATCGAATACGCGTTCCAGACCCCGAATACCCTCTCCTGGTCGGAAGGAAGTTCGGGAGGGACTGCCGCCTATAAGGCGATTGAGGCCCGCGAGGGCATTTTCATTATCGACTTCGTCCGCGGACAGGCTGCCGACGCCGAAAATGTCACCATCATCTTTGATCGCACCAACGGTGCGCTCACCACGGCCGTCTCCAAGTTCACCACATCCAAGGGGACCGTGCGCGCCTCAACGGGCTTCACGCATACGAACATCAACGGACACCCCACGGTGCACCAACGATCGTCGGCACTCGTAGGTAAGCGGATCTTCTACCGCTACAGCGACGTCGAATCCTACGAGCACATCTACCTGAACCAAGGCACCTTCACATGGCACTGCGTCCGCGGTGGGGAGGCCGGGTTGGCTGACACGGATCGCTGCATGGTGTGGGACGTTGCGGAGGATTTGTACATCTTCTTTTGGACCGAAAAGGTCATGACCGTGGAAGCGGTGCTCCTGATAGACCTCCGCGAAAAACGATCTATTGGGCGCATGTTCGGGTGGGACAATCCAACCGGGGAACCGGTTAGCCTGCCGTTCGATTCAAGGCTCAGCATCCTGAACACCACCAACTACCCACAGGACACGCGCAAGCGTTGAGCGTGGTTCCCGATGACAGGAGTACACCATGGCCCAAGTTTTTCACGCCCACCTCGACCACACAGGCTTCGACTCTTTTGAGCTTGGAAGCGTCCAATGGCTCCGCCGTCCCGGTGATGACGGCAACGATTCGCTCAGCAGCGGTATCTGGAAAGTCACCCCTGAGCAAGCGCCTGAGCCGTTCGACCTCCCCATCGACCAGGACGAAACCATTTACATCATTTCGGGCCACCTCCGCATCGATGTCAAGGGTGGCGAGACCTTCGAACTCACCGCAGGTTCCATGGCGTCCCTGTCCAAAGGCGCCATGACGCGATGGGCGGTCCTTGAGCCCACTGTCGAATTCTTCGTTTACAGCTAGGAGCCAGCGCGTGGAGACTTCCGAGGTACTGATCATTGGTGCCGGGTTCGCGGGACTCACCGCGGCCCGCGAGCTGTCACGGCGCGGTCACACCACCACCGTGCTGGAGGCCAGAGATAGGATTGGCGGCCGAACCTATCTGGAGGAACGCCTCGGGCGCGACCTCGAGTTGGGAGGAACCTGGGTGCATTGGACCCAGCCCTATGTCTGGGCAGAGCTGGGGCGGTACGGGATCCCGGCCGTCCCTGGACCGGATTTCACCAAGGCTTTCTGGGTGGCCGATGGCCTGCGGCGCGAGGGGCCCGCTGAGCAGTTGACGGAGTTGCTCGATGCTCCCAACCGAACGCTCTTGGCTGACTCCCGCCGCTATTTCCCGCTGCCTTGGCAACCGCTGACCAACCCGGAGGTGCTCGACATTGACGGGATCACGCTCTCCGAGGCCATTGACAGGCTTGCCCTCCCCGAGGATCAGCGGCAACTGCTGAGGTCCTTCTGGACGCTGAACTTCAATGGCAGGCTTGACGAGGCCGCGTATACGCAGGCGTTGCGTTGGTGCGCGGTAGCCAGTGGCGATTGGCAGCTCATGTTTGAAGCATGTGCCAGTTTCAAGATCGAAGGGGGCACCCGTCGCTTGATAGATGCGATCCTCGCTGACTCAAGGGCGGAGCTACGGCTGAACCAACAGGTCGTCTCGGTTCGACAGGACCGCGATGAAGTGCGCGTTACAACCACGTGCGGAAAGACTTACGCAGCACGGCAACTCATTCTCGGCCTGCCTCTGAGCGTGTTGAACGATATCGACATCCAGCCGCCCCTGTCCCCTGTAAAAAGGGAAGCAGCGGCGAAAGGCCAAGCGGGCCGCGGTGCCAAACTGTGGATCACGGTGAAGGGTTGCCACGAACGCTTCGTTGCCCTTGGGCCGGAGACAGGCGCCTTGAACTTCCTCCAGGTCGAGTACATCGACGACGAATCCACCACCTTGGTGGGGTTCGGTCCCGACGCCGCGGCCGTGGACGTGGATGATGTCGCCGCAGCTCAACGGCATGTGGACGCACTGGTCCCAGGCCTGGAAGTGCTGGAAGTAGCTGGGCACGACTGGGTTGCGGACCAGTTTGCCCAGTCCACGTGGCCCATGCATTACACGGGCTACCTCACAAACTGTTTGACCGAGCTTCAACGCCCCGAGGACCGGATACACCTTGCCGGCTCGGACTACGCCAACGGGTGGGGCGGCTTCATTGACGGCGCCATCGAGAGCGGAATCGACGCTGCCCGCCACGTGGAAGCCGAGCTGCTCATGGAGGCGCGCTTACGGGACCAGGAGCACTTACGGGACCAGGAGTTAGTGCAAAAGCCTAGCTGAGCTGGGCGGCGTTGCTGAGGGCGTGCGGCGGTCGGAGGAGCCCGGGCGTGTGTGCCTCAGCGGGATCATTGCCGAGCCGGATGATGTGGTTATCTGCACCCACGTGAACGACCTTGGGTTGGTAGGCCCTGGCTTCCTCCGTGGTCATCTCGGCATAGGTAATGAGGATGACAGTGTCGCCGACATGGACCATGTGGGCGGCAGCACCGTTGATACCGATCACGCCGGTGCCGCGCTCACCCGCAATGGTGTAGGTCTCCAGACGGGCGCCATTGGTCACATCCACGATGGATACAAGCTCGCCGGGAAGGATGTCGGCCGCCTCCAAGAGGTCCAGATCGACGGTGACGGAGCCGACGTAGTGGAGGTCGGCATGGGTCACCGTTGCGCGGTGGATCTTGGACTTGAACATTGTGCGGATCATAATGCCTACAGTTTAGCGCGGCACCCTGTTCCAGCGCTGTGACGGATCTGACGTTCAGCACCGTGGAACGTACAACACTGCGGCGTCTGCCGCCCCTGGTTGGGTCGCTACAGCGCGTAGATGCTCCACGAGGCCGTGTGCTCGGCACCCGGCGCCAGCCGGATCAGGTCCGTGCCGCTATTGAACACATCCGGCGGACACGTCATCGGCTCCACGGCCAGCCCAATCCGGCTCGGAATTGGTGCCGGTTTGTCTGCCGTATGGATCTGAAGCCACGGGCAGCTTTGGTCCCAGGACATTCCGACGCCGGTTCCCGCCGGGTCCCGTACGGAAAGGCGGGCCAGGCCGCCGTCGAACGTGATGTCCGTGAAGGCATGGTCGATCTCGGTGGCTCCGATGGCACGCGGGGAACGGAAATCGAACTCGTGGCCCTGCACCGGAGCCAGCGAAACAGGCAGGAGCCTATCCGGCGTGACCTCAAGGAAGGTGTCAGCAGCGAACTCCAGCACCCACTCATCCAAGGGTGAGGACCCGGCGACGAGGTACGGGTGCGGGCAGACACCGTAGGGAGCGGTGACGTCGGCTGCGTTGCGGGCCGTGACGGACGCGTGCAGCCCGGTTTCGTCGAGCACGTAGCTGGCCGAGAGCTCAAGCACGAACGGATAGCCCGTGGTCGGCCCCACAGTGCACGACAACGTGAGCGACGCGGCGTCGGACTCCTTCAAGGTCCAGTCGAGGGCGAAGGCCAGCCCATGCAAGGCGGTGCCGCGCTCGGGTTCGTTGACCGGCGCATGGTGCTCGACGCCGTCGAAAATGTACTTCCCGTCCTTGATCCGGTTCGGCCACGGCGCGGCGATGATGCCGCGAAAATCCGGGATCGGACCGCCGACCGGGAACGGAACCACAAGGTCCCGTCCCTCAAACTGCAACACCCGCAAGGCAGCCGCGTGGGCGGTCACAACAGCCGTGTAACCGCCCGCGCTCAGCGTAAATTCGGGGCTCACAGGCCGCCGGCCAGCTTGTAGTAGGCGGCGTTCCAAGCGAGTTCCTTTTTGAACTGTTTGATGGTGGTGTCCTCATCAATGGTGAGAAGTTCGGTCTTTGCGATTTCGGCGAAGTCCTCGAACACCTCCAGGCCCACCTGCGTTGACAACACCGTGTGGTGTGCCGCACCGGCGGTCAGCCACGCTGCGGCCGAGGTGGAGAAGTTGGGTTTGGGCTCCCAGAGCGCTCGGGCCACGGGCAGGTTGGGCAGCGGCTGGTCGAGGTCGACGACGTCCACGGCGTTCGCGACCAGACGGAACCTATCGCGCATATCGGACAGCGCGACGACGACGCCGGGGCCGGCATCGGTGTCAAACACCATGCGAACGGGATCTTCCTTGCCGCCGATGCCCAGCGGGTGGATCTCCACGCGCGGCTTCTTCGCTGTCAGGGAGGGGCAGACCTCCAGCATGTGGGCACCGAGGATCTTCTCCGAGCCCGGCTCCAGATGGTAGGTGTAGTCCTCCATGAGCGAGGCACCGCCGGGCAGGCCCGAGCCCATGACCTTCGCGGCGCGGACCAGGATAGCGGTCTTCCAGTCCCCTTCGGCGCCGAATCCGTATCCATCGGCCATGAGGCGCTGCACGGCCATTCCGGGGAGCTGGCGCAACTCACCGAGGTCCTCGAAGGAGGTGGTGAACGCGGCCGAGCCGTTCGCTTCGAGGAAGCTGCGCAGGCCGAGTTCAATGCGGGCGCTGTAGCGGAGCGATTCGTGGCGGGTACCGCCTGCTTTTAGCTCGTCAGCCACGTCGTAGAGGCGCTCGTACTCGGCGACCAAGGCGTCGACGTCGGACTCTGCAGCGCCGTGGACGGCGTCGGCGAGCTCGTTGACGGACCAGGTGTTCACCGAAACACCGAAGCGCAGCTCGGCCTCGGTCTTGTCGCCTTCGGTGACGGCGACGTTGCGCATGTTGTCACCGAAGCGGGTCAGTTTCAGGCTGCGTACGGCGGCCCATCCGGCGGAGGCGCGCTGCCACGCGCCCACTTGACGGGCCACGTCCGGATTGCTGACATGCCCGACGACGGTCTTCCGCGGCACGCCGAGGCGCGACTGGATGTAACCGAATTCCCGGTCACCATGGGCCGCCTGATTGAGGTTCATGAAGTCGAAGTCGATGTCCGCCCACGGCAAGTCCCTGTTGGCCTGGGTGTGCAGGTGCAGCAGCGGCTTGCGCAGTGCGTCCAAGCCTTGGATCCACATCTTGGCCGGGCTGAAGGTGTGCATCCACGCCGTTACGCCGATGACGGCATCGTTTGAATTCGCTTCCAGCGCGGTGCGGCGGATGGCATCGGAATCGGTGAGCACCGGCTTCCAGACCAGCTTGACCGGTACGTCGCTGGCGGCGTTCAACGCGTTGGCGATCTCTTGGGACTGCGCTGCGACTTGCTTAAGGACATCTTCACCGTAGAGGTGCTGGCTGCCGGTGAGGAACCAGACTTCGTACTGCTCCAGCGAAGTGTTGTTGGCGGCAGTCTTGTTGGGCATGGGGTGCTCCTGGAGTGTGGGGGTGTTCGGCTTGCTGTACGGTTGCTGGCTGTTCAGTGTTGGTTTCTTCAGTGCGCTAGCGGCCGTAGACGTTTTGGTAGCGGTCGTACAGGGACTCGATCTGGGCTTGATTGATCGGTAGCGGATCGCCGAGTTGGCGGGATACGTGGACTGTCTTGGCCACTTCCTCGCACATCACGGCGGCTTTGACGGCGGCGCGGGCGTCCTTGCCAATGGTGAATGGGCCGTGGTTTTGCATAAGTACAGCGGGGGAGTTGGAGCCCTTAAGTGTTGCCACGATGCCCTGGCCGATCGAGTCGTCTCCGATCAACGCAAACGGTCCCACCGGGATGGGCCCACCAAATTCGTCGCCCATCATGGTGAGTACGCACGGGATTTCTTCTCCCCGGGCCGCCCACGCTGTGGCATAGGTCGAGTGCGTGTGGACCACGCCGCCAACCTCGGGCATGTGCCGGTAAACGTAGGCATGCGCCGCTGTGTCCGAGGACGGCGACAGGTCCGGGTTTCCCCAATCCACAGTTCCGTTGCTGCCCGTGTTGATGCCGCGGACAGGGGTGCCGTAGAGGTCGGTGACAACCATCGATTCCGGGGTGAGCTCCGCGTAGGAGATGCCCGAGGGTTTGATGACCATCAGGTCGTGTCCCGGGATCCGAGCGGAAACGTTCCCTGCCGTCCAGACCACGAGCTCGTAACGCGTCAGTTCGGCGTGAAGCTCGCAAACTTCCTTGCGAACCCTTGTGATGGTGTCCAGCAACGCGCTCATTTGGTGGCTCCTTCCAAGGAGTTGACTTGGTCCCCTGAGCTGCCGGATGCTGGGCTGTCGGATGCTGAGCTGCCAGGTCCTGAGCTGTTAGATGCTGGGCTGTTAGATGCAGCGTGGCCGAGTGCCGCCCCTTGGATTGCTGTGCGCTGGATTGCCTTGAGGCGGTGCATGACGTTGTTCCCCCCGCGGCCGAAGTAGTCGTGGAGGGCTTTGTATTCCTGGAACAAGACCTCGTAAGCTGCGACATTTTCGGGGATGGGCGTGTACACAGCTCCCGGCGCAGCGGACATGGACGCAGCGGCTTCCCTGATGTCCTTGTACTTCCCGGCGGCCACTGCGGCGTGGATGGCAGAGCCGAGGGCAGGGCCTTGTTCGGATCCGATGGTGGAAAGCTGCAGCCCGGTGACGTCCGAGTAGACCTGCATCAGGAACTTGTTCTTCAGGAGTCCGCCGGCCACGATGAACTCCTTCACCGGGACGCCGGAGTCGCGGAAGGCATCCACGATGGTCCGCGTCCCGAATGCCGTGGCTTCCAGCAGGGCGCGGTAGGTGTCTTCGGGCTTAGTGGCCAGTGTTTGCCCCACCACCACTCCGGACAGCTCGTGGTCAACCAGCACCGAGCGGTTGCCTGAGTGCCAGTCCAAGGCGATCAGGCCGTGCTCCCCGATTGCTTGCCTCTGGGCGAGTTCGGTCAAGTATTCGTGGATGCCCTGGCCCTGTTCGGCGGCGGCCTGGTGGTACTGGGGCGGGACTCCGTTCTTCGTGAACCAACCGAAGATGTCCCCGACGCCGGATTGGCCGGCTTCGTAACCCCACAGCCCGTCCACGATGCCGCCGTCGACAACGCCGCACATGCCCGGGACCTCACGCAGGACGTCGCCGTTCATCACATGGCAGGTGGATGTGCCCATGATGGCGACCAGTTGCCCGGGCTCCACTGCGTTGGCCGCCGGGGCGCTGACGTGCGCGTCCACGTTGCCCACGGCTACTGCGATTCCAGCAGGAAGGCCCGTCCACGCGGCTGCTTCTTCGGTCAGGTAGCCGGCCGCGTCACCCAAGCGGCCGATGGTGTGTTCGAGTTTCGCGCTGACAAAGTCCTTGAAATCCGGGTTGAGGGCTGCCAGGAATTCGTCCGACGGGTAATGACCGTCTTGGTAGATGCCTTTGTAGCCAGCCGTGCACGCGTTGCGCACATAGCTTCCACACAGCTGCCAGACGATCCAGTCTGCTGCCTCCACCCAGTGGTCCATGGCCCCGTAGACTTCCGGATCCTCTTCGAGGAGCTGCAGGCCTTTGGCGAACTCCCATTCGGAGGAAATCAGGCCACCGTAGCGGGGGAGCCAGGACTCGCCGCGTTCCTCGGCGAGCTGGTTGATCCGGTCGGCCTGCGGCTGGGCTGCGTGGTGGCGCCAGAGCTTCACGAATGCGTGCGGACGGTCCGCGAAGCGTTCCAGTTCGTTCAGCGGCGTGCCGTCCGCCGTCGTCGGAACCATGGTGCACGCGGTGAAGTCGGTAGCAATGCCCACCACCGCGGCCGGGTCAATTCCAGCGTCGACGACGGCGGCCGGGACCGCGTTGCGGAGAACGTCGCGGTAATCCTCGGGTACTTGCAGGGCCCAGTCGGCCGGGAGCCGCCGGCCGGTACCGGGGAGCTTTTCAGTCACGACGGCGTGCGGGTACTCGAACACACCGCTGCCGAGTTCGGCGCCGTCCGAGACCCGTACCACGACGGCGCGTCCGGACAGCGTCCCGTAATCCACGCCAATCACATATTGCTGGTCAAGCGGGAGGTTTTCAAAGGTATTCATGGGTCTCCATCCGGCTGGCCAGGGCCTCATTGCCGGGGGTTGGGGTGGAAAACTACACTAGGTCTGATGCAATTGTTAGCGCTCACAACTTTGATGTCAAGAGCGGGCTCTTCGGTCAGGGATGCTTGCGACGCCGGTGTGGCGCGGGTCTACTTAATTCGAGAACGCCGCCGTGGTGGAACGGACCACCAAGTAGGGCTCCACCGTGACTGCCGGCCGAGGGTCCCCGCCCTCGAGTCGTTCCACCAGTAAGTCGATGGACCTGCGCCCCAGTTCTTCGAAGTCCTGGGCAACCGTGGTCAGCGGCGGGATGAAGTAGGCCGATTCAGGTTGATCGTCGAAGCCCACAACGCTGATGTCGGACGGTACCTGCACACCTGACTCGTGGAAGGCACGCAGGACGCCCAACGCCATTTGGTCATTGGCTACGAAAAGCGCCGTCACAGTCCGCTCCTGCGCGATACTCAAACCCGCCCGGTAGCCGCATTCGGCGCTCCAATCGCCTTCGATCATGGCGCCGGGTTCCAGGCCCGCTTCGGTCACGGCATCCCGCCAACCGTCGATCCGAGCTGCCGCGTCGATCCAATCGGCGGGACCGGAGAGGTGCCCAATCCGGGTGTGTCCCAGCTCCACAAGGTGCTCTACGGCCAGGCGCGCCCCTTGGCGTTGGTTAACCATGGCTCCGCTGAGGCGTTCATCTCCGGCTGAGCCCACGGCAACGAGCGGCACATGCGCGGTCACATCCTGGAGGACCTCAAAAGTGCCCGGGTGCGGAACGATCACCACGATCCCATCCACGCCCTGATCCATGAAATGGGCGATCGCGTCTTTGATGGAAGCCGGTGTTACCTCCCGCAAGCTGGCGATGCTGACGAAATATCCGGAGTCCCTCGCCGCCTGCTGGACACCAAGGAGGGTGCGGGAAGGACCATACTGGGCCATTTCGCTTCCTAGGACGCCTATGGTTTGGGAGCGCCGCGTCACCAGGCTCCGCGCGGCAGTGTTTCGCCGATATCCGAGCTCAGTGATGGCTTGTTCCACGCGCTCACGTGTGGTGGAGCTGACGTTGGGATGGTTGTTGAGCACCCGGGACACGGTCTGGTGGGAGACGCCGGCCACGCGGGCAACATCCTCCATCACGGGTGGCCGGCCTTGTGCGGATTGTTCAGTGCTCACCCTGTCACGATAGAGCACTGGCGACGCCGATCAGCTCATCGCTGCGCGAGTGGCACACTGCCGATACCTCGTCAGGAAAGGGGCAGGCCCATCCGCGGGCGCCGGCACTACTTCCGTGCCCTCGATGGGCCATTCGGGGAACCGGCCTTCGAGAACGCCGGCAGCCTGACGTGCCGCTCCATTCGCAACGTACTCGCCGGGTTCAGGAACGAATACCGGCAATTGGAAGGCGGTCGCAGCAACATGCTGCACTGCCGGTGATTGGGCCCCGCCGCCCACCAGGACGACGCGACGCGCCGAGACCCCCTGGGCCTGCAACGCGGCCAGCCCGTCCGCCAAGGAACAGACCACGCCCTCGACGGCGGCCCGGGCAAGGTTGGCCCGTGTGTAATTAGAGAGTGTGATGCCGTGCAAGGAGCCGGTTGCGTTCGGCAGGTTCGGTGTCCTCTCTCCCTCGAAATAGGGGATGAGTGTCAGCCCCTCTGCTCCCTCCGGGGCGGTCAACGCCAGCTCGCTGAGTTCGGGCAGGTCCACGCCCAGCAGTGCCGCTGTCGCATCAAACACCCGGGTGGCGTTGAGCGTGCAGGCCAGTGGCAAGTAATGGCCGGTGGCGTCAGCGAAACCTGCCACCAATCCGGTCGCATCCTTTGAAGGAACATCGGATACAGCGAACACTGTCCCCGAGGTGCCGATGGAAATCACGACATCGCCAACGCCCGCGCTCACGCCCAGAGCTGCGGCAGCGTTGTCCCCGGCGCCTGGCCCTATCAGTGCACCGGACGGCATTTTCCCGGCAACGTCCAACGGCCCCGCAACGGTGGGCAGCGCCGGCACGTGTCCGAGTGTGCTTTCGAGGACCTGGGGTAGGTACTCGCCCGAAGAAGCCGCATGGTAGCCCGTTCCTGAGGCGTCCGAACGATCAGTCCGGAGGAGGCCCAGCGACGACGGCCCAGTGCCAGGTCCGTGGCCAGCGAGCCGCCAGGAGAGCCAATCGTGGGGGAGGCATACTGCGGCGGTCCGGGCTGCGTTCTCCGGCTCGTGGCGCGCAAGCCACCGGAGTTTCGTGGCCGTCAAGGAAGCTACGGGCACTGTCCCTGTCCTGGCCGCCCAATGCTCGGCCCCAGCCTTGGCGTTGCCGTTCCCGGCCTCCACTATCAATTCTTCGGCGTCGCCTGCCGATCGGGTGTCGTTCCATAGCAGGGCGGGCCTGACTACCTCGCCGGACTCGTCCAGGCACACCATGCCGTGCTGCTGGCCGCCCACTGAAACGGCCTCGACGTCGTCCAGGCCGCCCGCCTGGGAAATGGCTTCCTGCAGGGCGGTCCACCAGTGATCCGGGTGGATCTCTGTGCCGTCGGGATGGGAAGCCCGGCCCTGACGCACCAGGGCACCGGTGTCAGAGTCCCGGATGACGACTTTGCAGGACTGTGTGCTGCTGTCGATTCCTGCTACAAGGGGCATGAATTTTCCTTTGGCGGACCGTCACCGGCCGTGCCGGGTGAAGTTGGCGCGGCCGGTGACGGCGTGAGGGTGGGGTGTGGTTTAGCGGGCGCCGAGCAGGTGCTCGATGGCCAGCTGGTTGAGGCGCACAAAGGCGAACGAACGTTCGGCGGCCTTGTCGGCGTCGAACGTGTCGAAGGCGCTGGCGTCTGCAAGCAGGTCCGCCGTGGTCTCCCCGGCGTTCAGCGTGGGTTCGCCCAGTTCGAAGACGCCAGATGCGGCGAGGGCTTCCTGGACGTCCGAATCGGCGCGGAATGCCAGGGCGCGTTCCTTCAGGAGGAGATACATGGACATGTTCGCCTTGGCGGATTCCCACACGCCGTCGTAACCATCCGTGCGCGAGGGCTTGTAGTCGAAGTGGCGGGGACCATCGTACTTAGGTCCGCCATTGGGGAAGCCGTTTTCGAGCAGGTCCACGGTGAAGAAGGCGCTGGTGAGATCGCCGTGGCCGAACACAAGGTCCTGATCGTATTTGATGCCGCGCTGGCCATTGAGGTCGATGTGGAAGAGCTTGCCCGCCCACAGGGCCTGGGCAATGCCGTGGGTGAAGTTCAGCCCCGCCATCTGCTCGTGGCCGGTCTCGGGGTTCAGGCCGACGATGTCTCCGTGTTCCAGCTGGGCGATGAACGCAAGGCCGTGGCCGACGGTGGGCAGGAAGATATCACCACGGGGCTCGTTCGGCTTCGGTTCAAGGGCAATCCTCAGGCCGTAGCCCTTTTCCTTGATGTAGCCAGCGGCGGTGTCAACGCCTTCCCGCATCCGGTCCAGGGCGGCAGAGAGATCCTTGGACCCGTCATATTCGCTGCCTTCGCGGCCGCCCCACATGACGAAGGTGTCTGCACCAAGCTCTGCTGCCAAGTCGATGTTCCGCAGGATTTTGCTGAGTGCGAAGCGCCGAACCGAGCGGTCGTTCGACGTGAAACCGCCGTCCTTGAACACGGGGTGGCTGAACAGGTTAGTGGTGACCATGGGAACTTTCAGGCCCGTCTCCGCCAACGCACCCTTGAAGTTCTTGAGGATAAGGTCGCGTTCGGACGCGCTGGCATCAAACGGAATGAGGTCGTTGTCGTGGAAAGTGATGCCGTAAGCACCGAGTTCGCTCAGCTTGTGGACGGCTTCCACTGGATCCAAAGCGGCTCGGGTGGCGACACCGAAGGGATCCGCACCGGTCCAGCCGACGGTCCAGAGGCCGAAAGTGAAGCGATCCTGCGGGGTTGGCTGCGGGGACATGAATTGCTCCTTTGCAAAGCAGGGGAAGGGTGAAAAACCTTGGGATTTAGTTTTCAATCTGAACTATATGGCTGATAATGGATCATGGTCAATAGGCGATGACCACATCGCCGAAACAGCCAAGCGCGCCGGAACAGCCGAGCATGCGAACGTCCGGATCGTGCTAACAGCAAGGAGGGTGCGCCGTGAATGAACCAGCAGCGCCCAATGCGCCCGGCCGGGTGGGGGACGTCCGCCGTCGAAACCTGTCATTGGTGCTGGACTCCATTGCCCGCACGGGCGATTCGAAGCCAAGCCGGGCGCAGTTAGCCGCCGGAACGGGGCTGACCAAGGCCGCAGTGTCCAGCCTTGTCGCGGACCTCGTCGAATCCGGACTGGTCGCGGAGGTAGGCCTCTACCGCGACGGCGAGCGTGGGCGCCCAGGGCAAGGCCTTGAGCTCAGTTCCCGACGGGGCGTGGTGGGCATGGAGATCAATGTGGATTACTTGTCGGTCGGCTTGGTGGACCTTGCAGGAAACCTCAGGTTTTCAGCCAGCATCGAATCACGGAACCGCGGGCTGGCTCCAGACGCTGTCATGGCCCGTCTGGCCGGATTGGCAGCCGAGGCAAGGGCGGCCGCCGACGCCGAAGGCATCAGCATCATGGGAGGCGGTCTCGCCGTGCCTGGCCTTGTGGATGAGCAACGCGGCATCGTCCTGTCAGCCCCCAACTTGCACTGGCAGTACGAAAGATTGGATCCCCAGGCCTTGTTGGACGGTGCGCCCCTGGGTGTCAGGTTGTCCAATGAGGCCAATAGCGCCGCGCTCGGCGAGCTTTGGTACGGCGGGGGGCGGCCGGACTTCCTTTATGTCTCGGGCGAGGTTGGGGTCGGTGGGGGAGTCGTCATCGGGTCCGAGCTTTACACGGGCCCCGGCGGCAATGCGGGCGAGCTCGGGCATATGGTGGTTCACCCGGATGGGCCGCCCTGTTCCTGCGGAGGCGCCGGCTGCCTGGAAACCTTTGCAGGCCAAGAGGCCATCTTCCAAGCTGCCGGCATCGCCGAAGGCTCCTTCAAGGAACGGACCGAGCTGCTGCTGCGCGCCCTTGACGACGGAACCCCGGCTGCGTCCAAGGCAGTGGACGACGCCGGCCGGTACTTGGGCGTGGCGCTCGCCTCTGCTGCCCGCCTGATGGATGTGCAGGCGATCGTCCTCGGAGGCCATTTTGCGGTGTTGGGACAGTGGCTGATGCCCGCGCTGGCCGGTAGCCTCGAGCGACACGCTCCGGGGCTTCTGGATCCCAAGAACCTCACCGTATCCGGGCTGGAGCACTCCGGAACGCTCCTGGGCGCAGCTGGCCAGGTCATTCGTTCGGTCATCGAATCACCCTTTGAGTTCCTGTTGGCTGCCAAGCTCGCTTAGCCGGACTGGATCCGCTGATTCGGAAGGCGCTCGAGGTAAAACGGCGTGGATGCTTCCCATGGATTCATCAGGATGCTTAGTATTGAGGGGTCAGTTGTTCGCGCAAACTACCCCAACGGACGAGTGCCCCATGACATCACAAGACTCAGCCCAAACCAGCACGGCGAAGGCGCAGACCGCTCCTTCACCCGATGATTCCCGCAAGGCCGATGGTCCCACGGACCTCACCAAGCCCACGTGGATGTACATTGCCAAGCGGACCTTGCGTGAGTTCAGCAAAGACCAGTGCCCCGACGCTGCTGCCGGGCTCACCTACTATGCCGTCCTCTCGCTTTTCCCTGCGCTCCTGGCGCTGGTGTCCCTGTTGGGACTCTTCGGAAACGCCCAAAAAACCACGTCGTCATTGCTGGACATCGTCCAGCAATTCGCGCCGGGACCCGGGCTGGACGCCATGCGTAAGCCCATTGAGGAGTTGACCACCTCCAACGCGGCGGGATTCGCCTTGGTGTTGGGCATTCTGGTGGCGCTGTGGTCAGCGTCGGGTTATGTGACGGCGTTCAGCCGGGCGATGAACCGCGTGTACGAAGTTGATGAGGGCCGCGGCTTCATCAAGCTCCGTGGCACCATGCTTGCCGTTACCGTCGTCGCGGTTGTTGGTGCCGCCCTCGTCGCCGCCATGCTGGTCCTCACAGGACCTGTGGCCGAATCGATCGGTAAAGCCATCGGCATGTCTGAAGGGTTCCTGACTGTATGGAACATAGCCAAGTGGCCCGTACTCGTCGTATTGGTGGTCATCATCATCGCGGTCTTGTTCTACTTCACCCCCAACGTCAAGCAGCCCAAGTTCCGTTGGATGAGCATGGGGTCCCTGATCGCCCTGGTCATCTTCGCCTTGGCGTCACTTGGCTTCGGCTTCTATGTTGCCAATTTCGGCAATTACAACAAGACCTACGGGGCCTTGGCCGGGGTCATCATCATGCTTTTGTGGCTCTGGATCCTCAACATGTCGCTCCTCTTCGGTGCCGAATTCGACGCCGAAATGGAACGCGGCCGCGAGCTGCAGTCAGGCATCGAAGCCGAAGAGAGCCTCCAGTTGCCTCCGCGCGGTACCAAGCGGAGTGACAAGGCGCAGAAGAAGGAAGAAGAAGGCATCCGTGCAGGTGAAGAACTCCGCGAGTCGCACCGGGACTGAAACCGGCGCAAGCCAGGAAGGCCGCTAACGGTGAAGCAGGAGACTCAAAACAAGAAACTCAAGAGCATCAAGAACGGCGATCGGGTTGCCATCCGTGGCGAAGTGTTCCAGGTCAGTTCGGTGCGGCCACAAGCAGACTCGCACAATATCCAGCTGGAGTTGCAAGGGAACGACGGCGGCTCGGTCACCGTAATAGGGGTCCCGGGGGCTAGAGTCTCCTTGGCTGCAACGCCCTGATTGAGCGGAGGGGCCTGGCCGGTGAGCGGACTGGCTTGCGGTGGGCGGACGGGCTCCCTGGGCTAAGTCGACTTGCTCAGGGTGCGTCCCATGATGGCTTGGGTCAGTGCGTCGATCACCTCAGCGTTCGCCAACGGATTTCGGATCAAGGTGAAATCGACGTCACCTACTGGTGGCAGTCCGAAGCGCTGAGTGATCACTTTCAAGTCCTCGGGAACCAGGGACGCCGGCATCACAGCCACTCCGATGCCGGCGCGCACCGCCGCCAGTACCCCACTGATCTGCTTGGTACTGCACGTGATCCGCCACGTCCTGCCCGCTGCCTCCAATGCGTCAATGGCCAGCTTCCGGCTGAGGCTGGGCGCGGGGTAGGCAATAAGCGGTACAGGGGCTCCCGGCTCCAACTGGGTCTGTTCAAGGCCGACCCAGGCAAAGTTGTCGTGCCGGACCACGGTCCCTTCCTTGGCTCCGGCGACCCACTTTACAAAGACCAGATCCAGCTGCCCGGCGTTGAGCCGCTTGTAGAGCTGATCGCTTTGGCTGACGGTGAGTTCCAGGTTGATCTGGGGGTAAAGCTGCCGGAATTCGCGCAGGATCCGGGGGAGTCCGGTGATGGCAAGATCGTCTGCCGTGCCGAAGCGGAGGCGGCCACGCATGGCCGATCCGGAAAAGTAGCGGGCTGCCGAGTCGTGGGCCGCCAGGATGTTCCGGGCAAAACCGGCCATGGCGTCGCCATTATCGGTGAGCCTGACCTCGCGGGTATCACGGGCGACGAGCGCACGTTTGGCTGCGGCTTCGAGCTTGCGGACATGCTGGCTGACGGTGGGCTGGGCCAGGCCGAGCCGCTCTGCTGCCTTAGTGAAACTCAGGGTCTCGGCGACGGCAAGGAAGGTGCGGAGCTGGACGGGTTCGAACACGGAACTCCTCGGAGGGGCCGGGATGGAAACTGCGCCGTACGGGAAGCGGTCATTGCGTTTCGCAATGCTAGTTATAGGCCTAATACGCTTCCATGATTGCTGCTGGCCACCATAGCGTTAATCACATCCCACCGAAACTCTCGATCCGAGGACTCCCTTTGGCACCCCCACCGCCTTCAGCGGCACATGTCAGCCAGCCCGTCGTCGATTCCCCGTCCGCCCGTCCCTTGCCGGAAACAAACCGGCCGGACACAAACCAGCCGGACACCGTCACCCAGCCACTCGCCGTCGTTGGCGAAAAGCTGCCGTGGCGGCACACGTTTATCTCCTTGAAGGTTCCCAATTTCAGGATCTTCGCAATCGGTCACTTCATTGCGGTGGTGGCCGTCTGGATGCAGCGCATCGCCCAGGACTGGATGGTGCTGCAGCTCTCAGGCTCCGTGACCGCCGTGGGGATCACTGTCGCCCTGCAGTTCGTTCCATCCCTGTTCTTGGGTCCTTGGGGCGGGATGATCGCCGATCGCTTCGCCAAACGCAAGATCCTCATCATGTGCCAATCGGCCGCAGCAGTCCTCGCGGCTGTGCTCGCAACGCTTTCCTTGACCCATCGCGTCGAGGTCTGGCACGTGTATGTGATTGCCTTTGTCCTTGGCTTCGTTACCGTCCTGGACCAACCGGCCCGGCAGGTCTTCGTGAACGAACTCGTGGGACCCAAGTATCTGCGCAACGCGATCAGCGTCAACAGCACAACATTCCAGCTGGGTGGGCTGATCGGACCAGCGGTGGCCGGTTGGCTGCTCACTGCAGTAGGTGCAGGGTGGGCTTTCGCGGCAAATGCAATTGCATGCTGCTCCACGGTGACCATGCTGATGCTCTTGCATAAGGACCAGCTCCACACCAGCCAACCGACGCCCCGCAAAAAGGGCATGCTGCGCGAAGGGCTGAACTACGCACTCAGCAAGCCCACCATCTACTGGCCGTGGCTGATGGCAGGATTCGTTGCTGTCTTCGCGATGAGCCTGCCGGTGTTGCTGGCCGCGTTCGCGGACCACGTGTACGACGCCGGTGCGGGCGGCTACGGACTACTGAACGCGATGGTTGCCCTGGGGGCGCTCACAGGAGCTGTTGCATCCACCCGGCGGCGGCAACTGCGGCTGCGTTCGGTGGTCGTGGCGGCCGGTTTGTATGGGCTGATGCTCTGCCTCTCGGGAGCCATGCCGTCCATGCCCTTGTTCAGCGCCACTATGGTCTTGGCTGGTTTCTGGTGCCTGATGTTCCTCACGGCGGCCAACCAAATGGTCCAGACGAGTTCCAACCTCAGCATTCGTGGGCGTGTCATGAGCCTCTACCTTGTGGTGCTCATTGGCGGCCAGGCCATTGGTGGTCCCATGATGGGCTGGCTGGCAGAACACGTCGGGCCGCACCTGGCGTTGTTTGTCGCAGGCGGGGTGCCGGCAATAGCGGCCGCCGTGGTCGCCGTCGTACTTGCCCGGAAGTCATCGCTGCATCTGGAAGTTGACCTCCGCGACAGGCGACGCGTGCTGCGCATTGTGGAGCGAAGGCAAGCGGCCTGATCGGGTGACCGGCCGGTCAAAAGCGAAAACCCCGGATCGCTTGATCCGGGGTTTTTTGTGAGCGGGCGACGGGAATCGAACCCGCGTATCGAGCTTGGGAAGCTAGCGCTCTACCATTGAGCTACGCCCGCGTAGCCCGGCTAAATTCCGCCGAGCGAGTTTTAGCATAGCGTAGTTGAAGGGCTCCCGATGACCACCGATGTGCCTACTTGAACAGTTTCAAGCCGTTCCAGCCGGAGCCCACCTGCCCGTACGTCGTCCAAGAACCAGCCCCGAGTCCGTAGTTGTAAAGGTTCCCGTCGACCGTTTGCGCCGTGATTCCCCTGGTACCAGCGCCCGTTAGGCCAAAGCTGGGAAGCAGGGTGTTCATGTACTGCCAGCCTGTACCCGCGGTGGTTGCGGGCCCGTAGAAACCGGCCCAGCCGTCGCCGCGGTAGTTAATGAGGGAGCCCGAAGCCGTCCGGGCCAGGATGTCGTTGGCTCCGTCGCCTTCCCAATCAGCCATTGTCAGGTCCAAACCGTTCCAGCCTGTTCCAATCGCCTGCGGGGCGCTGAGGGCTCCTCCGAACGTATTGGGGTAGTAGCGCAGCACGCCATCGGGGAAATACCCGACGACGCCGGGCCGGGCATCTGCATGCGTCCACTTTCCGACCGTGATGGTCATGCGGTCCCAGCCGCCGTTGCCCACAACGACCTGGCTGGCGAAGCCGCCCCCAGGCAAGCCCCGATAAACGCCCAAAGTTCCGTTGTCCCACTGCGCGAGGATGTCGTAAACACCGTCGACGTCCCAGTCCACTACGAAGCCCTGCTTCAGGCCGGTCCACCCCGAACCGATTTGCACGGGCGCGGCGTAGCCTCCCGCCGTCGTCCCCGGATAGCGCAGCAAGCGGCCCGAAGCATCAGCTGCCACCAAGTCGGCCCCTGACTTGATGCTGGCTGCGCCGGCGGGGTTCCCTGAAAAGTACTGCTCCAGGGTGGCAAATCCCCGCCGGTTCATATCGGTTGCCAGGGCAACCCCCACATACCGAAGATGCCACGGTTCGTAGCTGTATCCGGTGATGTTCGTGTAGCCGTTGGGGTACCGGACGATGAAGCCGTATTTGTAGGCGTTAGCCGCCACCCACTTCCCGGCGACCGTATCCCCAAAGCAGGTGGTCAGTCCGCAGGAGCCCGCGGCGTTTCCGATGTCCATGGCCATGCCGGTCTGGTGCTCGCTGTATCCGGGACGGGCCGAGATTGTATCGGCGTACGCCTGTCCGTATTTGCTGACGTATGACGAGTACACCTGCTGCTGCTGCACGTAGGAACGGTAGCCGCTGACGACGGCCAGGCCGCCGGTTCCGGCGTCGGCCGCGCCTTGGAAAAGCCCATTGAGCCAAGCGGCAGCCTCTTGGCGCATGTATTGACCCGTGCCGCGGACGTTGATGAGATCGGCGGGGGCGTAATTTGCGGGGCTCAATGGCCGGGATTTGTTGACGAGCACCGACGTGCTCGCTGGATCGCTGATGGGATCCAGGCTCGGAAGCGGGTTCGCGGTGAGGGGAACCGCAGCATTCGCGAAGGCTCCGCCTGCAAACATCAGCGCCAGTGCGAGCGAAGCAGCGCAAGCGGCAATCCGGCGTCGGGCATTTCGTGGATGGATGTGAACTCGCACGGACGGCGCCCCCAAATTGTTTTTAGCCAGCGGCAGGCACTCTACCCGGTCAGTGTGGGATTGTCAGCCATTCCCAGTCGAGGCCCGCACATAACCATTAGGTCAAGGCTCGGGGATCATATGGTGATTGCCGCTCAGCGCTGGCTACTCTATGAGAGATGGCTGCTGTGGAGGGGGGACCCGGCTACCTCCCCGAACCGTACGCCGAAAGAGGTTTCCGTGGCATTTGCAGACTATGAAGTGTTGATTGGCAAGGACGCCATGACCGTCTACAAGTTCCTGATGGACGGAACCAACAACTCCTTGTGGCGCCCCGGCGTCCGCAGCGTTGCACTCCAGTCAGGGGTCCTTGGCGAAAACGGTGCGGTGTACAAGCAAACCGTGGCAGGTCCCGCTGGGCGCCCGATCGCCGCGGATTTCCAAATCACTGAGGCCCGTCCCGGAGCTGAAATCCGGTTCAACGTTGTCGCAGGCCCGGCCCGGCCCACGGGAGGCTATTTCCTCAGCACCGAGGGAGCCATGACCCGGCTGCGGTTCGCCCTTGAGTATCACCCCAAAGGCCTGCAAAAGCTCATGAACGGCATGGTCCAGAAAACCATGGAGGCAGAAGTTGCACAGCTGGAGCAGCTAAAAACGGTGATCGAGTCACGCCCGGCGGATTAGCCCCTCTTATTGTGCGAGCCTGAAGCCGCCCCAGCCTCCGCCCACGGTGACCGGCGTCGTCAATCGGCCCGAGGTGAGGTCCCAATATTCCAAAACGCCGTTACTGCCCAAGCCTGCGACGCCGGTGGAGCCGACCCCGGAGACGCCCTTAAGGGCGCGCAGAGCGGTGTAGTCGGTCCATGCCGCGCCAACCACCGGCCGGCTCTCTTGCTTGGGGGTGCCCAAGCCGCTGCCCCGGTAGAGCCTTAGCGAGCCGTTGGCCTCCACAGTCAGGATGTCCTGGAACCCATCTGCGTCGTAATCGACCATGCTGAGGCGCGTGGCGGGATTCCCGGTTCCGATAGCAGCTTGTGAGCGTATGTAGGAAAGCCCGGAATTCTTGTACAGCCACAGCCCGCCCGATCCGTCCATCGCCACGATCTGGGGAAGGCGGTTATTGGCACACCAGTTACCGACCGAGATGTTCAGGGACTGCCAGCCCTGCCCCAGGATGCCGGGCGATCCAAAGCCACCCGACTGCTTGCCTGGGTAAACCAGCAGGGTGCCGTCCGTGCGCTGGGCGATGAGGTCGAAGACGCCGTCGCGATCCCAATCGGAGACGAAGAGTTCCTTCAGGCCAGTGAACCCTACCCCGATTTTCCGCGGAGCACCGTAGGTGGCGTTGCCGGTGGAAGGGTAGGAGTACACGGTTCCGTCGGAAGCGACGGACACGAGGTCGGCGGCACTACCGATCGATGCCGCGCTCAAGTTCACCGTGGGTGGCTGGTATTTGTCACTGGGTTCGCAGACTCCCACCGGATCCACCGGGGGAGTCACAGCGCCACCGCCACCGCCCGGGCTGGTGGTGGTTCCTGGCGGCAAGGTGGTGTAACCGAAGAAGTTCACCACGCCCCAGATGGTGTACCGGTTCGGTGTGGTCTGCGGGTTGCCGTCCGTGTAGGTGATCCCGATGCCCATGACGTTGAACCGGGGATCGCGCAACAAGGCGTCGTGTCCAGGGGAATGCTTCCACCACTCCACAAGTTGCGCGGCGTCCCGGTCCCAACGGACGGCGATCACCTCACCTGCGCCATTGTTTGGGTTCAGGGCGCGCGGGTCGGTCCAAAAGTTGGCACGGTGCTGGATGATTTCCCGCGAGGCGATGCTGTTTGACCACTCTTGGGACATGCCTGCAACGGTGGCGTTGAACTTCAACGCCGTCAGCCCGAGGGAGACCCTGTAGCTGTTGATTGCGTTGAATACGGTCAGGATTGCTGCCCGGTTGTCATCAGGAAGAAGGGCAAGCGCACCGTTTTCCAGGTCCGGTTGGCTGCTTGGCGCCTTGCCGGGGAAGGGCGTGCTGGTTGGGGTTGGTGTTGATGACGGGCTTGCGGTTGGTGACGGGCTTGCGGTCGGTGACGTGGTCGGGACGGCGGCCGGGCTCGGGGCTGCCGCTTTGAGTGAGGGGGTGGCGGGTGCCGTGGTTGGCCCTGCTGGAGGTACGACGGCGGCCGGCCCTGCTGCTCCTGCCGACGGAGTGGGCACGGGGGTTGCCGTGTTTGCGGGCAGGTTTGGGGAAGGTTCGGAGATGGCGGTTTCAGGCGGCTGGCCTGGGCCCGCTACTGGAGTGGAGGGAGCGTCGGGCCCCCGCAACGGCCCAATGTTCGGCACTGGAGGCGGGGTGTCGTACACAGGGTCCACGGCAATCGGCCGACTTCTGACGGGATCCGTGTTCGTCCCTGCGCCCGGCTCGGCCTCCACGGCCGGGCTAGTGCTCGCGGCTGTGGGCGTCGCGACGGAAGGCGCCGGAACCGGCGTCGTGCTTGGCTCCGACGCCGCCAATCCGGTTGGCGCGGTACTTGCGGGAGGGGCCGGGGAGGGAATTGCTTGTGTCGCAGGCAAGAGCTGACCCGAGGCGGCGACCAGGAGGGCCAGCGCTCCGCCCAGCACAATAGCGGCCGGCGCTGCCAGTTTTTTCACAATAACCCCGCGAATGCTCGTTGCCCCCAAGTACGGGCGCGGTTGTTTACGTCCCGGAACTATAGTCCCACGGGACGGCTTGGACAATGAATGGGGTATTTTTGATGCTGTGCTGATCTCTGACCGCGATATTCGTGCCGAAATAGACTCCCAACGGATTGTTCTTGAACCGTACGACCCCGCGATGGTCCAGCCATCATCTGTGGATGTGCGAATTGACCGGTTTTTCCGGCTCTTCGACAACCACAAATATGCGCACATCGACCCGTCGGAGGAGCAGCCTGAACTGACCCGCCTGGTGGAGGTCGACGGCGACGAACCGTTCATCTTGCACCCGGGCGAATTCGTCCTTGGTTCCACGTATGAGATGGTCAGCCTCCCCGATGACATCGCCGCACGGCTGGAAGGGAAATCTTCCTTGGGCAGGCTCGGACTGTTGACCCACTCGACTGCCGGTTTCATCGATCCTGGCTTCTCAGGGCATGTGACGTTGGAGTTGTCTAACGTCGCTACGCTGCCCATCAAGCTGTGGCCCGGCATGAAGATCGGCCAGTTGTGCTTTTTCCGGCTGACCTCCGCTGCCGAGCACCCCTATGGCTCCGGGGAATACGGCAACCGATACCAAGGTCAACGTGGGCCCACGGCGAGCCGCAGCCACCAGAACTTCCACAAGACCGCCATCTAGCACTTCCCCTTTGCCGAGGGGTTAGCTCTCGGCGCTTTGGTGGGATCTTTCGGCCGAGATGTCGCCCCTCGCGGCAGCCTCCTAGGCTCCACTTCTCCTCCACACTGTGGGTAACCTCTCGGGCTTCCTAGAGCGCGCCAACAATGGGCTGATGAGGATTCCGCAGCCACTCCCGGATGAGCTCCGCGACCGCTCATTCACGCTTTCCGAACAACGTGCCGCAGGCATCCCGGAGCATCGCGCGTGGAACAGCGACCTGCATGTTGCGAGCAGGGGTATCCGGGTTCCGTGGGGTCAGGAGCAGGACCTTGCCCATACGGCCCGCCTCCTCAGCGCCATGAGTGAGGGTGCTCTCTGTTGCCGGGAAACCGCGGCGTTGCTGTGGGGATGCCCGCTGCCGTGGGAGCAGCAGCAGGACTTTCTGGTGCATCTCACGCGGGCGGAAGGCAGCTTCCGCCCGCAACGCAGGGGAGTTCGCGGACACAGGATGCTGCTGGGGGATCAAGACATCGCCTGTGTGCACACCATTCCAGTGACGACTCCCGCCCGAACGTGGCTGGACCTTGCCGCGATCCTGCCCTTTGAGGACCTGGTCGCAGCAGCCGACCACTTTATCTGCAGCCAGCGGAGGAGCTTCGGCCATAACAGGACCGCCCTCTGCACGCTGGAAGACCTGCGGGAACAGGTGAAGCGGAACACCGGTATGCGTGGCATTCGGAAGGCTCGGGCTGCCCTGGATCTGGCGAGGGTTGGTGCCGATTCCGTTCCGGAGACCAAACTACGCCTGGCTATCGGGCGAGACTTCCTGCCCGAGCCGGTATTGAGTTACGTCGTCTGCACCGCCTTTGGGCGGGAAGTAGCGTGGCCGGATCTGGCTTTCCCGAACTTCAAAGTTGCGGTTAATTACGACGGCGGCCATCACCTCACCGCGACGCAGAAGGAATCCGATATTCGGCGTGAGGCCCTGCTGGCGGCGAACGGGTGGATCTCCGTGGTTATCACGGCCGCGCAGGTTCGGGACCGCGGATACGACGGGGTTGTCCACCGCGTCCGGGAGGCTCTCCTACGTGGCGGGTGGGTGCCGAGGGGTTAGCTCTCGGGGCTTTGGTGGGATCTTTCGGCCGAGATGTCGCCCCTCGGCGAGGGGAAGCAGGGCGCTTTGGCTAGGCCGCTGGGCGCTCCTGCGTCCGGGGTGGCGCCTTCGGGGACCTGCGAAGGGCCTTGACCACGGGTTCGACGAAGCGCGCGGCCAGGGGCCCCATGATGGCCATGATCAACACATAGGCCGTGGCAAGCGCGGCGAGGTCGTGCGGCACCACCCCGGAGGTCACCGCCAAACCTGCGATGACGATCGAGAATTCGCCGCGCGCTATCAACGCTGCGCCGGCACGGAACCGGCCCGGCACGGCGATACCTGCGCGCTTGGCAGCCCAGAAACCCGTGATCATCTTGGTGGCTGTGGTCAACACCGCCAGCACCAGCGCCCAGCCGAGCACTGGTGGAATCGAACCCGGATCGGTGTTGAGCCCGAACGCCACGAAGAAAATTGCCGCAAAAAGGTCGCGCAGCGGTTCAAGGATCCGGGTGGCGTTGTGTGCTGTTGCGCCGGAGATAGCGATGCCCAGCATGAAGGCGCCCACGGCTGCGGAAACTTGGAGGGCAGAGGCTATTCCAGCCACCAGCAACGCCAGCCCCAGCAGGTTGAGCAGGAAGACTTCCGAGTTCTCGCTGTGCACCGCTTGGGAGACCCGGTGCCCCTGCTTCAGCGCGATAAAGAGCACCAAGGTGACGACGGCAAGCGCGATCCCCACGGTCTGGAGACCGCCCAGGAATCCGACGCCGGCGAGCATGGCCGTGAGGATCGGAAGGTAGATGGCCATCGCCAGGTCTTCAAAGACGAGGATTGACAGCACCACGGGTGTTTCGCGGTTACCGATCCGTCCCAGGTCCGTGATGACTTTCGCTGCTATGCCGGAGGACGAGATGTAGGTGACGCCGCCCATGACGATGGCCCCTACCAGTCCCCAGCCGAGGAACACGGCAATGCCGGCCCCGGGGAGGAAGTTGAGCACGAAGTCCACCACGCCGGCCTGCCAGGAACGCCGTAGTCCGGTCACCAGCTCGGAGGCGGTATATTCCAGACCAAGCATGAGCAACAGCAGGATGACCCCGATCTCGCCCGAGAGGTGGGCGAATTCGTGCATTCCATCCAGCTTGACCAGGCCCCCGGCTCCAAAAGCCAAGCCACCTACCAAATACAACGGAATGGGCGACATGCCGATCCGTCCCGCGAGTCTGGCCAGGAGGCCGAGGCAGAAGACCACGGCGCCCAGTTCAACGAGGGCAAGCGCGAGCGGATCCATCCCGCTCAGCCGTTGCGGAGGATGCCGGCTGCCGAGTCGAGGCCTTCCTGGGTGCCCACCGCCACGAGCAGGTCACCGGTGTGGAGTACGACGTCGGGCGCCGGCGACGGAACAACTTCGCCTTCGCGCATGATCGCCACGATCGAGACTCCGCTCCGGGTACGAATCTGGGCTTTGCCCATTGCTTGGTCCACGAAAGGGGAATCGGGAGTTATGGAGAATTGCCGTGTCACGATCCCCGGCACTTCCCGGTGGGCCTCCGCGAGCCGCATGGCTATGTGCTGGCCGCCCAAGAGGTTGCCCAAGGCCGCTGCCTCGTCGGCCGTCAGGGGGATGGATGCTTGGCACGTGTCTGGATCGTCCCAGGTGGAGACGAATAGTTGGGTTTCGCCTTCGCGAAGTTCCACCACGCCGATGCGGCGTCCTGATGCCGTGACGAAGTCCTTGCGGATCCCCAGGCCCGGCAGTTCAGTCTCTTCCACGTTCATAGCTCCACCCTAACCTTGCTGAAACGGCGCTGGTGCGGCGACCGCCGTCGGCCGTTCCTATCTAGTTAACGTTCGGGGACCACCGCTATTTCCACAGCGGCAGGTGGCTTCACCGGAAGGATCACCAGCAACCCTGCCAAGAGGACCACCATGATCCCGAGTATGCCCCAGCGTTGGGCTTGGCCCTCGGCCACCAGGGGTGCTGCGATGGTGATGCAGAGCGTGAAGAGCAGGGGAGCGAGGAAGCTCACTGCACGTCCGGTGGTGGCGTAGAGGCCGAACAGCTCACCCGATTCACCTGCCGGTGCCAGCCGGGCGAGGTAGGCCCGCGACGATGACTGGGCCGGTCCTACGAACAGGCAGAGCAGCAGGCCGAAGACCCAGAAGGTGTTGGTTCCGGGCCAATCTGAGCCGAAGAACACGTAGTGGCCGTTGCCGAGCACCAGGATGGCGGTCCCCGCAGTGAGCAGGCCAATCAACGAGCACACAATCACTGTCTTGGGCCCTACTTTGTCATCCATGAACCCGCCGATCATGGCGCCGACGGCAGCGACGATGTTTCCGAAGATGGCAAAGAAGATGACTTGCTTGAGCTGAAAGCCGAAGGTGCCTGCGGCGATGACACCGCCGAAGGTGAAGACCGCGGCCAGCCCGTCCCGGAAGATGGCGCTCGAGAGCAGGAAGTAGATGGTGTGGGGGCTGGTTCGGTACATTGCTCGGACCCGCCGGATCAGCAGTCCGTAGGACGCTATGAAACCAAGGGATGCGCCTTCCTTCTTTACGGATAGTTCGGGAACGGCGAGCATCACAGGAAGCGCGAAAATGAAGAACCACAGCGCTGAGAAGATTGCGACGAGCCGGATGTTCAGTGAGTCCTGGGTTGATGCGCCGAACCACTCGAAGGAGGGTTGGACGAAGAGTTGCAGCACCAACAACAAGGCCACGATCCCGCCGAGGTACCCCATTCCCCAGCCGAATCCGCTCACTTTTCCGATGTTCTTGGGCGTGGAAACCTGGGCCAGCATGGCGTTGTAGTTCACGCCAGCAAACTCAAAAAAGACGTTGGCCAATGCAATCAAGCAAACCCCCAGCAACAGGAAACCCGGCTGGGGGAAGACGAAGAAGCAGAGGGCCGTGAGCAGTGCCGTTGCGGCAGTATTGACGCCCAGCCACAGTTTTCGCCGCCCTCCGGCGTCGGAGCGTTGTCCCGTCACCGGGGCCAGCAAGGCGATGGCCAAGCCACCGACGGCCAGCGCAGTGCCCAGGGCTGCCGACGCCGTATCCTGGCCGCCGAAGGCATTGGACGTGAGGTAGACCGTGAACACGAAAGTGGTCATCACCGCGTTGAAGGCAGCCGATCCCCAGTCCCATGTTGCCCACGCGAGGATCTGCCCCTTTGTGGGAACGGCAGTGCCGGAGGCGAGCTCCGAGGAGGGACGGGAGGCTTCGGGAACTACGGCCGCGTTCATAGCATGAATGCTATAGGGAGTGGTCCGGCTTCGGGCAGAGGACGGAGGGTAATCCGGTCGGAGTGCCTTGGTAAACTAGGGACACTGAACCCAACGAATACCCGCGTGCTCCAACTTTTGATAATGCCTTCCTGACTTTGCGGAGAAAACAGTGATCACAGTTCTCGCCATCACCTTTGTAGCGGCAACTGTGGCGCCCTTGATCTTCAGGCAAATCGGGCGGAACGCTTTCTACGTGCTTGCCGCCGTCCCGGCAGCAGCTTTCCTGTGGCTCATCCTCCAGTACCAAGCTGTATATTCCGGCGAGGGCATAGAAGAGTTGCTTCCGTGGATACCCAGCCTCCACGTCGAGCTGGCCTTCAGGATGGACCCCTTGGCGTGGGTGATGTCCCTTCTGATCTTGGGCGTGGGTTCGTTGGTCCTGGTCTACTGCGCCCGGTACTTCAAGAACGAAGACCCCGATCTAGGCGGATTCGGCGCTCAGCTGTTGGCCTTCGCCGGTGCCATGTTCGGCTTGGTCACCTCTGACGACCTTTTGATGCTCTTCATTTTTTGGGAGCTCACAACTGTCCTGTCCTACCTCCTCATCGGATACGCCCGCACCCGGCTTGCGGCACGGCGTTCGGCCCTTCAAGCCCTCATAGTTACCACCGCCGGCGGACTTGCGATGCTGGTGGGGCTCGTCATCATGGGCCAAGCTGCCGGGACGTACCGGATCTCGGCGATCCTTGACCGCGCCGGGGAACTCCTTAACGGCCCCATGCAAGGCGCGCTTACGGCCGCCGTCGTGCTTGTCCTGGCCGGAGCCGTGACCAAATCGGCATTGATTCCCTTCCACTTCTGGTTGCCCGGCGCCATGGCCGCGCCCACTCCGGTGAGCGCCTACCTGCATGCTGCTGCCATGGTGAAGGCCGGCATTTACATCGTGGCGCGGCTGGCACCCGGTTTTTCAGAATCCCCCTGCTGGCTGCCGCTTGTCCTGGGTCTTGGCCTGGCAACGATGCTCGTGGGTGGGTACCGGGCCCTGCGCCAAACCGACATCAAACTGATCCTTGCCTACGGAACAGTGAGCCAACTCGGTTTCCTGACCATGGTTGTGGGACTGGGCCAACCAGACGCCGCGCTCGCAGGTTTAGCGCTCCTGTTGGCCCATGGACTCTTCAAAGCAACCCTGTTCCTGGTGGTGGGCATCATCGACCACCAGTCCGGAACACGGGACCTGCGCAAACTGTCGGGCGTTTTCAGGTCTTCCCGGGCCTTGGGCGTGGTGGCCGCAATTGCTGCTGCGTCCATGGCCGGTGTTCCACCGCTGGCCGGGTTTGTGGCCAAGGAATCTGTGTTCGAAGTCTTCGTCCACTACGCCAACGGCCATGAGGCACCGGCGTGGAGCCTCTTGATTTTGGTGGGGCTCGTGGTGGGCTCGATCCTCACTTTTGCCTACAGCGCACGCTTCATGTGGGGCGCGTTCGCCACCAAGCCCGGCGTGGAGCCCACACCGTTCAAACCCATCAAACCAGCATTCCTGGCGGCCCCCGCCGTCCTCAGCCTCCTGACGGTCCTCTACGGTTTGTGGCCGGATCCGGTAGATTCGTGGATCCAGCCCTACGCTGCGACGTTTGCCCAGGGCCACGCCCAAGGCCAGGAGACAGCCGACGCCGGGCACTTGGCTTTGTGGCACGGCTTTACCCCCGCGTTGGGCCTCACCGCAGTCACCTTTGCCCTCGGCGCCGCCATGTTCTACGGCCGCCGCATGGTTGACCGTGTGCAGGGCAGGATTCCCCCGTGGATCGACGGCGACCGCGCCTACCAAAACACCATTGGTGCTTTGGACGACGTCGCAGTCTGGGTGACGGGCCGCACCCAACGCGGATCGCTGTACTTCTACCTGGCCGTCATCCTGACCGTTGCCTTCGCGGTCCCGCTGACTGCGCTGATCATGGCCAACAAGCCGTTGCCCGGAAACATCTACCTGGTGGACCCCAACTCGCCGCTCCAAATTGTGGTGGGCATTGGAATCGTGGTGGGTGCTTTGGCAGCGGTCCGGGCCAACAAGCGCTTCCTCGCGGTCCTCATGGTGTCCGTCACCGGGTACGGCATCGCACTCATGTTTGCCTTCCAGGGAGCGCCGGACCTGGCGCTGACCCAGATGCTCGTGGAGACCATCGTGCTCGTGGCTTTCGTCCTGGCCATGCGAAGCCTCCCTGCGGGGCTACGGGACAGGACCGGAGGCAGGCTGCGGGTGATTCGAGTGATCATTGGCGCTGCGTTCGGGATCACCATGATTTTCGTGGCCATTTACGCCATGGGTGCGCGCGTGGCGACGCCTGTTTCACTGGACTTCCCGCAACTGGCGTACAAAGGCGGTGGCGGCCTCAACGTGGTCAATGTGACGCTCGTGGACATCCGGGCTTGGGACACTTTCGGGGAGATCTCCGTACTGGCCATTGCCGCGACGGGCGTTGCAAGCCTGATTTTCGTCCGAAGCCGGGGCGAGCGGATTAAGACCTCCGAGACGGTTCCGGAAGGCAGCGTGGGGCGCCGGACCGCCGTCGACCGTGGTACCCGGGCAAGCGCAACGCTGGCGGTGGCGCGGAAATTCAGCGATGTCAGCCGCGACGCGTGGCTTGTGGCGGGCAGGACTTTGGCACCAGAACGTCGATCGATCATCTTCGAAGTAGTGACCCGCCTCATCTTCCATTCGATGATCGTCTTCTCCATCTACTTGCTCCTGGCAGGCCATAACCTCCCGGGCGGCGGTTTCGCCGGGGGCCTGACAGCCGGGTTGGCCCTCACTATCCGCTACTTGGCGGGCGGGCGCTTCGAGTTGAGCGAGGCCGCCACGGTCAGTGCCGGAACCCTTTTGGGAACGGGACTTGCGACGGCGGCAGCGTCCGGACTGGTGCCGTTGTTCCTAGGCGGACAGGTGTTCCAAAGCGCCATTATCGAGTTTTGGCTGCCCGTTTTTGGCGACATCAAGTTCGTCAGCTCCACCGTGTTCGATATCGGCGTCTACATCGTGGTGGTGGGCCTGGCACTGGACGTCCTCCGAAGCCTTGGTGCTGAAATCGACGAGCACTTTGAAGGAGCGGATGCACCGCTCACCGAGAACGATGCCGCCGATTCCGCCGAAGCTGCCGAAGCCGCCGAAATCGCGGCCACCGGGAAGGGCCACGCATGAGCATCAACCTGACCCTGCTGATCATCATGGGCGTCCTCTACGCCTGCGGGATCTACTTGATCCTTGAGCGCAGCCTCACCCGGGTATTGCTGGGGTTGATGTTGCTGGCCAACGCCACCAACATCCTCATCCTCAGTACGGGCGGATACGCGGGCTTGGCGCCGTTGTACAGCCGGGAAACCAAACCCGATGCCTATAACGACCCCTTGCCGCAGGCGTTGATCCTGACCTCGATCGTCATCTCTTTCGCCGTGACCGCTTTCATGCTGGGCATCATTTACCGGACCTGGCTCTTGGCCCGGCAGGACGAGATCCAAGACGACCTCGAGGACCGCCGCGTGGCCAAGACGCCGAGTTTCGACGCCGAGGATGACGCCGTGGTCCCGCTGGAAACCACCGAGTTCGCCCTCATTCCCCCCAGTGCGGAAAACCGGAACAAACCGGACGCCACGGAAACCCCCAATTCATCCACCACCCAGGAAGGAGGCAGCGCGTGAACCTGGCCACCCTGTCACCGCTCGCTGTCCTCCTGCCCATCCTCGGTGCGGCACTGACGTTTATGCTCATCCGGCACCACACAGCCCAACGGGCCGTCAGCATCAGCGTCCTCAGCGCCACGCTGCTGCTTGAATGTGTTCTGCTGGCCTCGGTGTGGAATGGCGGTACAACGTCAGTGACCCTCGGCGGCTGGTTCCCCCCTTGGGGCGTGGTCTTGGTGGTGGACCAGTTCTCCTCGCTGATGCTCGTGGTCTCCAGCGTGGTCAGCCTGGCCGTCCTGGTTTACGCCACGGGACAAGGCATGGCCGACGGCGACGAAGAGGCGCCTGTCTCGATCTTCCACCCCACCTACCTGATCCTCGTAGCTGGAGTGTCCAACGCGTTCCTCACCGGCGACCTCTTCAACCTCTACGTCGGCTTCGAAATCCTACTGACGGCCAGTTATGTCCTGATGACGCTGGGCGGTACCGGCCCACGCATCCGTGCGGGTGTCACGTATGTGGTGGTTTCCGTGGTGTCATCGGTGCTGTTCCTTATTGCCATTGCCATGATCTATGGGGCCACGGGAACCGTGACGCTCGCGGACCTGGCCATCAAGTTGGCGGCGTTGGACCAAGGAACGCAGAACCTGTTGCACGTGATGCTGCTGGTGGCGTTCGGCATCAAAGCAGCCGTCTTCCCGTTGTCCTTCTGGCTTCCGGACTCGTATCCCACAGCGCCTGCCCCCGTGACGGCAGTCTTTGCCGGCTTGCTGACCAAAGTGGGCGTTTACGCCATGGTCCGCACTGAGACATTGCTTTTTCCCGGCGACACCCTCAATGTTCCGTTGATGGTGGTGGCGCTGCTGACCATGCTGGTGGGAATCCTTGGCGCCTTAGCGCAGAGCGACATCAAACGACTCCTCTCCTTCACGCTGGTCAGCCACATCGGTTACATGGTGTTTGGCTTGGCGATGAGTTCGGTGGCTGGGCTGGGTGCCGCTGTCTTTTATGTGGCCCACCACATCACGGTGCAGACCAGCCTCTTCCTGGTGACGGGGCTGATAGAGCGTCGCGGGGGCAGCTCATCCATCGACCGTTTGGGTGGCCTGGCCAAACTTTCACCACTGCTCGCGTTGCTCTTCTTCGTTCCTGCAATGAACTTGGCCGGCATTCCGCCGTTCTCGGGCTTCCTCGGCAAACTCGGCCTGATGCAGGCCGGCATCGAACTTGGAACCCCGTTGGCGATCGCCCTGGTGGTGGGCGGGGTGGTCACCAGCCTGTTGACCTTGCTTGCCATAGCCCGAGTGTGGAACAGGGCTTTCTGGCGTAGGCCGGAGGACGCCGAATACCCGGCCGAGGTCCTCAAAACGCCAGGTAACATCGGAGTCCTTCCACGAACCATGGTCGGATCCACGGTGGCCCTGGTAGTTGTTGGAGTGGCATTGACCCTGTTCGCCGGACCACTCTTCAAGGTTGCGGACGGATCCGCCCGGATCATGCTGGACCGTACGGCCTACATCCACTCCGTCCTGGGCGATTCAGTCCAGGTTCCGCCGCTGCGGGTCCCTCTGCCCCGGACGGCAGGTGCCAAATGAGTCGGAATCCCATCGCGTTCCGCAAGGAACTGCCCCTGCTCATCTGGTTGGTGATCGTTTGGGGGGCACTGTGGCGGGACTTCAGCCCCGGCAATTTGTTGTTCGGCGCCGTCATCGCCATTGTGGTCGCCAAGCTCTTCTACCTACCGCAAGTGGAGCTGAGCGGGAGGTTCAACGTGGTGAGGGCCGGGGCCTTCGCCGTCGTTTTCCTGGCCAAAGTGGCGGCAGCGAGCTTCTTGGTGCTGTACCAGGCCATCGCCAAAGGGCCCAAGGTGCGCAGCGCCGTCGTCGCTGTTCCGTTGCGGAGTCATTCGGACCTCATGGTGACGGCCACCGGCCATGTCATCTCGCTGATCCCCGGCTCGCTGGTGGTGGACGTGGACCGGTCGACGTCCACGCTGTACTTGCACGCCCTGAGCATCTACAACGAAGACGACATCGCGAAGATCCGTCGTGATGTGCAAAACATCGAGGCGAGTTTGATCCGGATCATGGGCACCCGGGAGGAAGTGGATGCGCTGGACGTGGAACGGGCTGCAGGAACGGGAGGGATGAAGGCATGAAGGACATCGTGCTCATTGCCACAGCGGTGATTTTGGGACTGGCTGCTGCCGGGGCCATCATCCGGATCGCCATCGGCCCGTCCTTGCTGGACAGGGTCCTGGCCTCTGACGTGTTGCTGGCCATCCTTGGTGCCGCGCTGGCGGTGGACATGGCCGTTAACCGACACCTGAACAACCTGATGCTCCTGGTGGCTTTGGCCATCATCGGTTTCGTCGGCTCAGTAACGGTTGCCCGTTTCGTGGCCGAACGAAGGGACCGCAGCAATGACTCCTGACGCCACCGGTGTGGACGCAGTGATCGACGGCGTGACCGCTGTATTGCTGGTGGTCGGCGCCCTCATGTCCTTGGGCGCCGCCATCGGGCTGCTGCGATTCCCTGACCTCATGAGCCGCATGCATGCCGCCACCAAGCCCCAGGTTTTGGGCCTGTTCCTGATGCTGGCCGCGATCGGGCTGCAGATGAGGACGTGGTGGGTGTGGCCTGTGCTGTTGGTTGCATGGATCTTCCAGCTGCTGACGGTGCCGGTCTCAGCCCATATGGTGGGCCGCTCGGCGTACCGGACAAAGCACGGGCACCGGGAGCTGCTGACCAAGGACGAGCTTGAGTCGGTGGTCCAGCGGGCCGCGGAAATCCAGCGCGCCGCTCCCGATGCCTAGACGATGTCCTGGGTCTTGGCGAAGCGGGCGATAGCGTGCTGGGTGCCCCGGCTTGCGAGAACCTGGATGAGCGTGCTCACGAACGCTGAAATCAGCGCGAACGTCAGGGCTGAACGAAGGCTGGTCTCCATGTCGTCATTGCCTGTGGGCGGCTTGTTTCCCGTGGCCTTTTCCCATCCTTTGTTGACGAGTTTGGTTCCGACGAAGCCGGCTCCGAGGCTGACTCCGGCACCCACTAGCTTGAATAGGAAGTTCATGCCCCCAGCCTAATGGCAATGGCAGGAGCGCCACCGTTCGTTGCGGCTTCCCGTCGTGTCCATTAGGGCCCGGCGTGGGCCTTGAGGAACGCGGCAAGGGAACCGGGCCCGGCGAGGACTGGAACGACGTCGTGCTCTGCTGACCACACAGCGTCCACCGAGCCGAAACCGGCGATTTCCTTGAGCAGGAAGTACGTGGGCGGCATGAGCTTGAGGCTGTGTGCAGCCTCAGCCTCCAGGATCTGTTGTACCGGCATCCACAAGGACTGCCACGCCTCCGTTGTCTGGTGCCGCGGGTCAGCTCCCGCGTCCGGCTTTGCGACGTAGAAGAAAGTGTCGAATCGCTTGGGCATGTCTGTAGGGGTGATCCAATTGGCCCATGGCCGGAGATTCGCGGCTTCCAGGGTTAGCCCGGATTCCTCCTGGACCTCACGGATGGCTGCTGCCAGGATGGTGCCGGCCATCTTGTGTGCCTGTGCGGGGTCTTCGCTGATGGAGCTCAAGTGCCAGTCCGCGGCATGGCTCGCCAACAAGTCCGCTGGGTAGTTCCACCCGTCATGATCCGCTGCGTCAACCCGCCCACCAGGGAAGACCACCATGCCGGCGGCGAAATCCATGGTGCTGACACGGTGCTGGACAAAGACTTCCAAGCCACCTGGTGCGTCGCGGAGCAAGATGACGCTCGCGGCGAGGCGCGGTTTTGGCGGGGCACCATCTTCGGTGGGAGTCGTGTGCCGCGAAACGTTGGTCATTGAGTCATTCTCTCAGGTCTCGTTGCGGGGCCCGCTGCGCAGGGAAAACGTCGTCGTAATCATGGAGAGCGGGCCCCGCAACGCAGGTGTAAACTGAACCAGCCCACAAGGGCAGATTCATAACGACAGGGGAGCGCCGCCGTCGTAACCTGCAGCGATGCAGGTGACGCGAGGGCGCTGAGAGTGCGGACAGCCGCAGACCCTCGAACCTGATCCGGTTAGTACCGGCGCAAGGGAGTCGAGCTTCTCAAAGTGTCCGGATCAGGGCGGCGCAGGCCGCTGGGACCCAGGCGCTTTCCCCTCCTGTAAACCTCAGGAGGCAGAAAAAATGACCACGGTAAACGTGAAGAAGACCAGTTACAACTGGCGCGTAGTAGACATTGTGGTGGCGGCCCTTATCGCCATCGCCGGCGGCGTGATCTTCTGGGCTTGGGACCAGGGCGCCGCAATCATCTCCATCCCGCTGGACGCAACGTATCCTCCACTGACCGGCATCATCGCCGGCGGTTGGATGATCCCGGCGGTCTTGGGAGCACTCATCATCCGTAAACCGGGCGCGGCGCTGTTCTGCGAAACCGTGGCAGCAGCCAGCGAGCTCATCATGGGCTCCCAGTACGGCACCACGGTGCTGATCTCCGGCGTACTCCAAGGCCTCGGCGCCGAACTCATCTTCGCCGCCTTCCGCTACAAGAAGTTCAACCTGCCGACGGCGCTCCTCGCCGGAGCGGGCGCGGGCTTGTTCTGCGGCCTCAACGACTGCTTCCTGCCGTGGGGTTGGAACATCGCCTACGAAGCATTCGACAAGCTGACCTACATCATCTTCACCACCGTTTCCGGGGCGATCATTGCCGGCGCACTGTCGTGGCTCGCCACCCGTGGCCTTGCGACGACGGGCGTGCTGAGCTCGTTCGCGTCGCGCAAAGCGGCTTCGGAGCCCGTCTTCAACTGATGGGTTCCACCTACGACGCGCGGCCTGCCGCCATCCTGGCCGAGGGCTGGGGTTGGCGGCATGCCGGGCGGCCCCAGCCGGCCATTCAAGGCCTTGACCTCCGGATCGAACCGGGGGAGCGCGTGCTGTTGCTGGGTCCCTCGGGCGCGGGCAAGTCCACCCTTTTGCATGCCCTCGCCGGGGTCTTGGGTGATGAGGAAGACGACTCGGATGAGACGGGTTCGCTGCTGATCGACGGCGTTGCGCCACGCGCACAGCGGGGCCGGGCAGGCTTGATGCAGCAGGACCCCGAAACGCAGGTTGTCCTCTCCCGGGTGGGGGACGATGTCGCCTTTGGCGCGGAGAACCTCTGCGTGCCGCGGGAGGAGATATGGGCCCGCGTTCATGAAGCACTCGACGACGTCGGCTTGCGCACCGCGGCTGGTGCGGGTTTGGCCCTTGACCACCCGACGGCGGCACTGTCCGGCGGACAGAAGCAACGCCTCGCCCTCGCAGGCATCCTGGCCATGCGGCCCGGCCTGATTCTCTTGGACGAACCGACCGCCAACCTCGATCCCGAAGGGGTCTTGGAAGTGCGCGACGCCGTCCGCCGCTGCCTTGATAGGACCGGCGCAACCTTGGTGGTGGTGGAGCACCGGGTGTCCGTGTGGAAAGACCTCGTGGACCGAGTGGTGGTGCTGCAACCGGGCTCCGGCGGGACTTCAGCCTCACCTGGGAAGTCAGCTGCTCCCGGAGTCCTCGCGGACGGTTCCCCCGGCAAAGTGTTGTCCGAACAGCGCTCCATGCTTATGGCCGCCGGCGTGTGGGTCCCGGGATACGTGCCCCCTACCCGGGCGCGGCGCACTGGACACTCTGAGCGGGGACACTCTGAGCGGGGTAACTCTGAGCCGGGAGCAGCAGAACTTCTCCTCGCGGCACAGGACCTGGCGGTTTCCCGCGAAAAGCCCCGCCGCCGTGGCTTCAAGAGCATCCCGCCCGTCCCTGTGCAGTCTGGAATCACTGCGCAGGTCAGGTCCGGACAAGCCCTGACGATCATGGGTCCGAACGGGGCCGGGAAGTCCACGTTCGCCCTCACATTGGCCGGCCTTCTGGCGCCGGTGCGCGGCCAGGTGAGTGCCGCCGTCGAGCTTTCCCAGGGAGCGGGAATTGATCCGTTCAGGTGGAAGGCCGAACAGCTGATCTCCCGCATCGGAACGGTGTTCCAAGAACCTGAACACCAGTTCGTCACAGGGAAGGTTTTGGACGAGCTCATGTTTGGACCCAAACACTTGGGGCACGGACAGGAGCGCGTGGACGAATTGCTTGAGCGGTTGAGGCTCACCCACCTCGTTGACGCCAACCCGTACACTCTCTCCGGCGGGGAGAAGCGCAGGCTGTCCGTGGCCACGGTGCTGGCCGCGCACCCCAAGGTCCTGGTGCTCGACGAACCGACTTTCGGCCAGGATGCGAACACCTGGGCGGAGCTTGCCTCCTTCCTGTCAGAACTGCTCGACGCCGGAACGGCCGTGGTCTCGGTCACCCACGACCAGGAATTCAGCTCCGTCCTTGGTGGTACCGAATTGCGGTTGGGCCCCGTGCCGCAGGACCGCGAAAGCCGCCAGGAAGCCGGTGCAGCATGAGGGAAGCCTTGACTATGCAGGGCAGTCGCGCCGTGCTGACCCGGGCAAATCCACTGGCCAAGTTCGTGGCCGTGTTCCTGGTTTCGATGGTGTTGGCCTTGTCCATCGATTGGGTTTCGGCCTCGACGGCCATCGTGGCCGAGCTCGCACTCTTCCCCCTGGCTGGCCTCACCCTTCGGCTGTTGTGGCATCGTGCCTGGCCGCTCATCATCGCGGCAGCCATCGGCGGCTGGAGTACAGCGATCGTGGCAGCGGACCGCGGCGCTGTACTGCTCGACGTCGGAATATGGTCAATCAGCGAGGGTTCCCTTGAGCTTGGCCTTGGTTTCATGCTGCGAGGGCTGGCGATAGCCCTTCCGGCTATCCTCTTGATGACCTGTACGGACCCCACCGATTTGGCGGACGCCCTGGCCCAAAAGGCTCGACTGCCGCACCGCTTTGTCCTTGGGTCCCTGGCGGCCATGCGGCTGGTGGGACTGATGGCCGAAGAGTGGCAGACCATTGGCATGGCGCGCCGGGCCCGCGGGGTCGGGTCGCACGGCAACCCATTGCAGCGGCTGAAAGCGACCCTGGGTCAGAGCTTCGGATTGCTGGTCCAGGCTGTGCGGAGGGCCTCGCGGCTGGCGGTGACCATGGAAGCGCGTGGTTTTGGCGGCGGCCAGAGGACGTGGGCCCGCGAATCGTCGTACTCGCTGCTCGACGTTTGGGTGGTGCTAGGGGGGCTGATCATTGCATCGGCAACGGTGCTTGCTGCAGTGGGCGCCGGCACCTGGACGTTTGTGTGGCGGTAACCCACGGTATATCGGCGATATCGCATGGATCGGGCACGGTGTGACGTTTGACGCTCAAATGGCGAATTGCTGGGTAGTTATAGCTCATCTGTGATATTTCTTGGATATGACTCAACCTACCGCTGAACACGTGGGCCTCCTGCTCCGCAACGCCCGCAGCGAAAAAGGCTGGACCCAAGGGCAGCTGGCCGCCGAGCTTGGAACCAGCCAGAGCGCGATCGCCCGGATGGAACAAGGCAAACAGAACCTTAGTCTCCGCATGATCGAGCGGCTCGAAGCGATCTTCGGGCGCTCGATCGTCAAAGTGGGCCGCCCGCAGATGACCCATCTTCGCGTGGAAGGTGGCCGCACTCTCTCCGGCGAAGTCGATGTCAACAGCAGCAAGAATGCCGGCGTCGCCCTGTTGTGTGCCAGCTTGATCAACCGCGGCACCACAACCCTGCGCCGCCTGGCACGGATTGAGGAAGTCAACCGGATCGTCGAGGTCCTGACGTCCATAGGTGTTGAATGCACGTGGCTCAATGGAAGCGACCTGCGCATCCGCAGGCCTGAGATGCTGGACTTGGGATCCATGGACGTGGATGCGGCCCGCCGCACCCGGAGCGTCATCATGCTCCTGGGCCCCTTGCTGGATGAGAGCAGCGAATACCAACTGCCCTATGCAGGTGGATGTGATCTGGGTACCCGGACGGTGGAACCCCACATGCAGGCATTGCGAGAGTTCGGGCTCACAGTGGAGGCAAAGTCGGGGTTCTACTCAATTGCTGCTCCCCCTGCTGATGACCTTCACCGCTCGTTCGTGCTCACTGAGCGTGGTGACACAGTCACCGAGAATGCCATCATGGCCGCCGCGCACCGCGAGGGCGTCACGGTGATCCGCAACGCCAGCCCCAACTACATGGTCCAGGATTTGTGCTTCTACCTCCAGGGCCTCGGCGTGGACATTCAAGGCGTGGGCACCACTACCTTGAAGATCACCGGGCGGTCCGCGATCGACGTGGATATCGAGTACTACCCTTCGGAAGACCCCATCGAGGCAATGAGCCTCATCACCGCGGGAATCGTTACCAACTCAGAGGTCACTATCCGCAGGGTGCCCATCGAGTTCATGGAGATTGAGCTTGCCACCCTCGAACAAATGGGCCAGAAGCTTGAGGTCTCCGGTGAGTACATGGCGCGCAATGGCCGGACCCGCTTGGTGGACGTCACCACCAAGCCCTCGGAGCTCCATGCCTTGCAGGACAAGATCCATCCCATGCCTTTCCCCGGGCTGAACATCGACAACCTGCCGTTCTTCGCTGTCATCGCCGGTAACGCCGAGGGACAGACCATGATCCATGACTGGGTCTACGAGAACAGGGCCATATACCTCACGGAGCTCAACAAGCTCGGCGCCCAGGTGCAGCTGTTGGACCCGCACCGGATCTACGTCAATGGGCCCACCAAGTGGCGTGCCGCCGAAATCGGCTGCCCGCCGGCGCTGCGTCCAGCAGCGTGCTTGTTGCTGGCGATGCTGGCGGCCCGTGGCACGTCCGAGTTGCGCAACATCTACGTGATCGAGCGCGGGTACGAGGACTTGGCCGAGCGTTTGAACACCATCGGTGCCAAAATCGAGTACTTCCAGGACTGAGCTGGACGGTTTTGCTGGATCATCCCGACGTGCGGGGGCTCGAATCCCGCGTTGACGGGCCTCGGTCCGTGCCGTTCGGCGGTGATCCGGCAAAACCGACGCAGGTCAGGCTCGCCACAGTGGTCTGCCCCGCTCCAAAACCCCGCGAACCTGGGTCATGACGTCCTGGGGAGAGTTCCACAACTGCTCAGGTGCGAAGCTCAGCACAAGAAACCCCCGGGCTTGCGCAGCATTCAGCCTGCCCATGTCCTTCCGCCAGGCTGACCTGGAGCTGTGAAACTGAAAGCCATTGACCTCGACGATCAGCCATCCGTCGATCAGGATGTCCACGCGGCCCACACCAGCGATCTGAACCTGGCGCTGGAAGGATAGTCCCTCCGCCTCGAACAGCAACCGTGCGCTGATTTCCGGAACGGACTCGGACAATCCGTCAGCCATGCGGAGTAGTTTCCGTGCGGATCCAAAGTAGTTGGCCCGCAGCTCGCCTGCAATGACTTCCCGTGGCACTCCGCGTAATCGCATGGCCGATTGGGCGACGGCTATTGCATCACCATCGGGGAGGCAGGTTAACGCGTGCACCACCGTGTCTTCCAAGGACGCCATAGGCACGTTCCCTTCTGAGCCCACCCGCAGACCGGAATGCCGAACGAATCCATGTCCCCTGTGATGTCGCGTTGCCAGGTGCATCTGTACCGGCTGGGCCCTCAGCCACAGCCCGTAACGGACGGCCGCGGAGGCGCACGTCAGGTATCCGTTGTTGACAAGGGCGGCCAGGTACTCGCGATCGGCGGATGGGAGTGCCCAAATGCCCTGTCTGGGCTGGTAGGCGTGCGGTATTCCCCGCACCATGGCAGGGGTAAAGCCATGCTTGCGGAGTAGGCCAACTCTGGCTACGCCGCCGACCGAAACCAAGAACTCGTACGCCTCCATACAACCAGCTAGCCACGTCCGCGTTGGTTGTGTCCCAGCGAGCCTTGTGTATGTGGAAACAGCCCGCGATCTTTTTTGCTGGATTATCCCGACGTGCAGGGCAGCGAATCCCGCGATGCTGGGCTTCGGTTCCGAGCCGTCCGGCGATGATCCAGCAAAACCGAGGTCCGTCAGACCTGTTTGAGGGCCTTCTCCAAATCGAGGATGAGGTCGCCGACGTCTTCGAGCCCTACAGACAAGCGCACCACGCCATCCGAAAGCCCGATCGCGGCCCGGCCCTCAGGCCCCATGGCCCGGTGGGTGGTAGTAGCTGGATGAGTTATCAGCGACTTGGAATCGCCCAAATTATTGGAAATGTCGATGATGCTCAGCCCGTCCAAGAGCGCAAAGGCCGCTTCTTTCGCTGACCGGCCGGCCGATGGGGACAGCTCAAACGTCAGCACAGTACCGCCGGCCTTCATCTGCTGCGCGGCGAGCTCGTACTGTGGGTGGGATTTCAGCAGTGGGTACTTGACCCAGCTGATCGCGGGCTGCTCCTCCAACCACTCGGCAATCTTCAATGCGGACGCCGAACTGTGATTGACCCGAAGGCCCATGGTTTCAAGGCCCTTTGTCAGTACCCAGGCGTTGAACGAGGACAGCGAGGGGCCAGTGTGGCGCATGAGTTGCTTGACGGGCCCGTCGATGAACTCCGTGGTGCCGAGGATCGCCCCGCCCATAACGCGGCCCTGACCGTCTATATGCTTGGTCCCCGAGTAGACGATCACGTCCGCACCCAGCTCTCCGCAGCGTTGGAGCAGGGGAGTAGCAAAGACATTGTCGACGACGACCGTCGCGCCTGCGGCATGCGCCAGCTCGCTGACCGCGGCGATGTCGACGATCTCCTGCATGGGGTTCGACGGCGATTCGAAGAAGACCGCGGTGGTGGGTTCGGAGAGGGCAGCCTTCCACTGGTCAAGGTCTGGACCGTCGACAAACACTGTCTCCACGCCCCAACGAGGCAGGATCTCGTTGAGGATCACGAAGCACGAGCCGAAGAGTGAGCGGGCGGCAACCACGCGGTCGCCGGCGGCCAGCAAGGCACCCAAGGCGGTGAAGACAGCGGACATACCCGACGCCGTCGCAAAGCATGCTTCGGTGCCTTCAAGCACACGCAGCCGCTCTTGGAACGTGGCCACGGACGGGTTTCCGTAGCGCGAGTAGACGAAGCGTTGGTCCTCGCCCGTAAAGGCGCGTTCGGCAGCGGCAGCTGACTCGTAGACGAAGCCCGAGTTCAGGAAAAGGGCCTCGGAGGTCTCTTGGAAGTTGGTACGGTCGAGGCCGCCGCGCACTGCCTGGGTGTCCGGGCTCCAGTTGGCGGTATCGGGATTGAAAGTCACTTAGTCGTTCCCCAAATTCGTCGGCAGCCCACGGTTTTTCCAGCCGTTGACGGTCCGCTCGCCGTAGCGATCCGGCACGCCTTCGAAGCCTTCAAGAACGTTGTAGGCAGTGAAGCCGGCCTGCGTAGCGGCGATGGCCGCGGAGACGGAGCGATGTCCGCTGCGGCAAAGGAAGACCAGTTCCACGCCGTCGCCCTCGGGCGCTTGCTGCTGGAGTTCTTCGAGGAAGCCCGGGTTCGGGATGCCGCCAGCGAAGTTCCACTGGATGAACAGGGGATCGTTTTCCGTGGCTTTGGTGTCCGGGATGCCCATGTGTGCCCACTCGCCCTCGGTGCGGACGTCCACCAGTATGGCGCCTTCCTGGAGCTTGGCCCACGCGTCTTCAGGAGTCAGGTCACCTGCGTAGCTCATGCGTGGCCCTCGAACGCTTCTTCGTCGTCATCATTCTCCAACTGGTCCACGGCATTGGCGACGGCGGCGTCCGCAGTCGCAATGGCGGCAGGGAGCACCACGGCTTGGGCGACGATGACGCTTTCCCCGTTGAACGTGGCAGCCGGGCTTCCGTGGAGCACGTATCCCTCGGCCAGCGCAGCGGAAATCCGTTCACAGAATTCACGGGTGTCCGGGCCGGTCACCAGGCGGTAGGCAAGTTTTTCTTCGGTGGGTTCAGGCATGGTGCTTCTCCTCGATCACGCTTGCAGTTCGAATTGTCGATACGCCGAGTAGTCACCTGAGGCACCCCGCCGGAGAGAGGGTTGCCGACCAGCAAGTCAGGGCTTGGCGCTGGTGCTCATTACTCTGGAAAAACGTAACATCCGCGAGGACACCGGCGCACTCGGAGGGCCTGAAGCTGCCGTCATGTTGCGTAATCGGAGCCTGCCCAAGCGTCGTTTTCTTACGTCCCGCTGGGTTCGACGGCGTTGCGCTAGGCTCCAACCATGCCCGAACAAGAAGGAAAACCCCGGCTCGCCGGATATTTGGACAAGCAGCAGCCGGACCTCTACGCCACGCTCAGCCACTATTCCCAGCAGCTCGTTGAGGAAGCCGACCGGCAGGGGCTCCCACGCCTGACCCTGGAACTCATCAACTACCTCTCCTCCCAGATCAACGGGTGCGCTTTCTGTTTGGACCTCCATCACCGCCGGGCCTTGAAACTTGGTGAGACGGAACAGCGGCTGTCCCTGGTTGCCGTCTACAAGGAGGCGCAGTTATTCGAAGCAGCGGAAGTGGTGGCGATGGAAATCGCCGAGCAGATCACCCGCATGAGCTCGTCCCGGCCCAGCGCCGAGTTGTTCGAGCGAGCGCGGCAGCACTACACGGACGAGCAGATCAGCGTTATCTGCATGGCGGCGATCGGAATCAACGCGTTCAATCGGCTGTCCATTCTCAGTGAGCACCCAGTGCGGGCAAGCAAGAAATAGCGCGCCGCGTCGTGGTCCGGTTTGAGGTCGGGAATTTACTCGATCCCGGCAAACAACTCATTCAGTTCCGCAGTGAGTTGTTTCCGCACATCGGGAGCGCCCACCTCTTTGCCATTGATGTGGTTCACGGGCGCGATCAGCCGGATGCTCGAAATGAGCCAGACGGCATCGGCGTCGAACAGGTCCTGCGGTTCCAACGGACCATAACCCAGTTCCCAACCAGCCGCCTTGGCCGCTGCAAAGAGCGCCCCCTGCGAGGTTCCGGGGAGAATGCCGCTGTCCAGCTGGGGAGTGATCAGGCGCCGAACAGTCCTGGCTGAACCTTCGCCGTCGTCCACCGTCTCCAGATGCGCCAAAAGGACCGTGGACGTGGGGCCCTCCAAAACGCGGCCGTCGGTGGACGTGAAAATCGCGTCGTCCGCGCCCTGCTTGTGCGCATACCGAAGCGCCGCCATGTTCACGGCATAGGACAGGGTCTTGGCCCCAAGCAACAGCCACGGTGCGCGCTCGCCGGCTTCCGTGTCGAAGCCACGGTCCAAAAGTACGACGTCGATACCCGTCTCGCGTTGCCGGCGACTACCCGCAGGGGAGGGTGAAGCCTGCACCCAGCAGGTGGGGCTCGAGGCACCCTCGACGCCGCGGGTCACGAGCAGCTTGACGACGACTTCGTCCTCCTCCGGGGTAGGGGCCGGATGCGACTGGCGGAATTCATTGATGGCGGTGGAAATGGCTTTGCGCCACGCATCCTGCCCAGGCAGTTCCAAGTCCAGGGCAGCAGCAGAACTTACCAGCCGATTCAGGTGTGCCTGTACCTTGCGGGGCCGGCCTTGGACGGCAAGCAGCGATTCGAACACACCATCACCACGGGTGGCTCCAAGGTCCGTTGCCATGAGTTGCGGCTGGCTCGAATCAGCAATGCGGCCATTTTCGACGGCGGGGTCCAGGAAAACGAGGACTGTCGGTGCAGGGGAAGTCATGGTCCCAGCTTAGTGCTGGGCCTCAGGGAGCGCCTTGGCCGGATAGGCTGTGGTCACCGTTGTTCATGGATCGTAGGGGTTGTCGCGTGCTGTTTCCTTTTCCGTTCGGCCAGGAGTGGACTTGGCTGCTCACCGTGTGGGCCATCGTGGAAGTCGGACTCCGCATCGTGCTTTTGGGGGTCATCCCCGGCAACCGCCGCCCGACCACCGCTATGGCATGGTTGTTGACGGTCTTTTTGGTGCCCTCAGTGGGCTTTATCCTGTTCCTCCTCTTCGGAAACTTCCGGCTGTCCAAGCGCAGGCGTCAACAGCAGGAGGATGTCAACCGCCGGGTCCGGGCCGTCACGGATGGGCTGGCCGAAGCCGGGAGTGAGTACGCCGGCCCCGAATGGGTGACATCGGCAGGGGAACTGAACCGGAGGCTCGGCTCGTTGCCCATGGTTGACGGCAACAAGGTGGAACTCATTCCAGGCTACGAGGAATCCATCAAAGCCATGACGGAGGCCATCAAGGGCGCCAAGAACTACGTCAACGCCGAGTTCTACATCATGAGCAGCGACTTCCTGACCAACGATCTCCTGACGGAATTGGAAAAAGCGGCGGACAGGGGAGTGACCGTCAGGCTCCTCTTCGACCACATCGGAACGCTCCGCATCAAGGGTTACCGCCGCTTGATCCGGCGGCTCAGGGCAAGCCAGGTGCAGTGGAAAAGAATGCTCCCGCTTCTGCCCATCCATGGCCAATGGCGCAGGCCCGACCTGCGGAACCACCGCAAGATCATGGTGATCGATGGCGAGATTGCCTTCACAGGATCGCAAAACCTTATCGAGCCCTCCTATAACAACCCGAAGCACCGGAAGGTTGGCCGCAAATGGGTTGAGCTCATGTCCCGGCTGGAGGGGCCGATCGTTTCCACCCTCAACGTTGTCTTCGCCACTGACTGGCTGAGCGAAACCGACGAGTCCCTGGAAGACCAATTGCGCCTGCCCACGCAACCACCACCGCCCGGGAACGTCACGGCCCAAGTGGTTCCCAGTGGCCCGGGCTTCGCCACGGAAAACAACCTGCGACTGTTCAACACATTGATCTATTCCGCGCAGCATAGGATTTCCATCTGCAGCCCGTACTTTGTCCCGGATGATTCCCTGCTGTATGCCATCACTACCGCAGCCCAGCGCGGCGTGGACGTGGAACTCTTCGTCTCCGAAAAGGGCGACCAATTCCTGGTCCACCACGCCCAGCGCTCCTACTACGAGGCCTTGCTTGAAGCCGGCGTCCGCATCTACTTGTACCGGGCACCGTACGTCCTCCACGCCAAGCACTTCACCATCGACGACGAAGTGGCTGTCCTGGGTTCCAGCAACATGGATATGCGCTCCTTCTCCTTGAACATGGAGGTCTCGGTGATGCTGTTGGGCGCCGAGACCGTGAACCTCATGCGGTCAGTGGAGTCCACGTACCGGGAGGTGTCCCGTGAGCTTATGCTGGATGACTGGATGGACCGGCCCCCCTTGGCCAAGTATGTGGATAACGTGGCGCGATTGACCGCGACACTCCAGTAGGCAGCGCCTCGCGGGCGGCGCAGCCCTGGCAGCACGGCACAGGCACCACCGCACAGGAAGCCCGGCTCGAGCCGCAATGCTCAATCCGGGAAAACGGCTCCCAGGGTCGAGAGAACACCGAAGGCCTTGGTCCGGATCTCTTCGTACTCGTCGTCGGCCGTCGAATCGGCTGTTATTGCCCCACCGACCCCGAGGCTCAGCGTTCGGCCGCCGTCGCCGTCGGGGTTGATGACCAAAGTCCGGATCACGACGGCCAGATCAGTGGCGGCGTTCAACGAAAAGTAGCCGATCGCTCCTGAGTAGATGCCGCGGGGACCGTCCTCAAGTCCGTCCAGGATGTCCATGGTGCTGATCTTCGGGGCACCGGTCATGGAGCCTGCGGGAAAGGCCGCCGCCACGGCCTCTGCCCGCGGGGCTCCCGGCCGCAGATGCGCGTCCACGGTGCTCACCATCTGGTGGACTGTGGCGTAGGTTTCGATCGCACAAAGCCGGCTCACGGACACTGAACCGGGCACTGCGAAGTGGCTAAGATCGTTGCGCAGCAAGTCCACGATCATGATGTTTTCAGCGCGGTCCTTTAACGACGTTTCCAGTTGGTGCTTCAGCGTGGCGTCCTCTGCGGTGTCGGCTGACCGGCCGCGGGTGCCCTTGATTGGTTCGGCGCGCATGCCGCCGTCGGAATGGATGCGGAGGAAACGCTCGGGTGAGGTGCTGGCGACCGCCAGTTCACCGAACCGAAGGTAACTGCCAAACGGGGCCGGGTTCCGACGTCGAAGGTCCAGGTAGCTTTGCCAGGAATCGAGGCCCCCGGCGGGCGCCTCCAGGGTAGTGGTCAGGCAAACTTCATACGTGTCGCCCTCGCTGATACGGTGCTGCGCCGCTGCGATTTTGCGTTTGTAGTCCGTGGCGGAGTCCCGGCTGACGAACTCGGGCACCGTGCGCTGGGAACGCTCGACGGCGGCATCCCCGCCAGCGCCAGCAGCAACCTCGACGGCGGTGCGCGCCTCACGTAGCCAGGCATCGGCGTCGGGAGCGTCCAAGGCGAGCAACCACACCGTCCGTTCGCGGTGGTCCACCACAACAGCCCGACCGGCGAAAAGGAGGGCCGCGTCCGGAGTTGGCGAGGACACGTCATTGCCGCCGGTTTCCCGTTTGAGTTCGTAGCCCAGATAGCCGAGCCAGCCCAGCGTGAACTGCCCGTCGTAACCCCGGGGTGCCCGGACGGCGTGGCGCCCCCACACCGAATCGAGCCACCGGAAAAAGGGTCCGGTGGTCTTGACTGTTGCGGAGCCCGCTGTCACTTGCGTAGCGCCCGTGCGGTGGAGGACCGACTGTCCAAACGTCCCGGCGTCGTCCGCGAGGATACTGAACCGGCTCCGGGCGGCCGCTTGCGGGGACTCAGGCAGGGCCGATGCGTTGGAGGAATCGAGCCAGACGGCGTTGGTGGAGCGGCCGTAGAGGGCCTCGAACAGCAATGCAGCGTCCGGGGCCGCGGCGATCCGCTCGGCTCGGAGCTGCAGCCCGTCCCGCGCACCGAGCTCGGGCGAGATAATCGCGGCCATGGACGGCAGGTACATCAAGGCCCGCAGCACGTCGGCCGGGGCGCTCCCGTCCGCGGGGTTCTCCACGCGGACGTCTGCGGCATCGATCACAGCATCGGATCGCAGCCACTCCTCTTCCTGGGCAGCCCAGCCGTCCCAGTGCGGTTCGTAGGTGCTCCCGTCGCGTGAGAGAGCCCGACGACGGCGGTCCTCGCCCGGGGATTCGACCCACACCACGGCATCCAGCAGGTGACGCGCGGAGTGGGCGGCCGCGCCGACACCCTCCACGATCACCACCTCAGCGGGAAGCGTGACGTTCGTTGCGCCGTCGTAATGTCTTTCCCAATCCCAACTGGTCCACTCAGCTGCCAGTCCTTGGCTCAGCGGTGCGAGGACGGTGGCGACGTACCGGTCGATCCCCGCGGCGAGGCCGTTCCAGCCGGGATAAATGTCCTCCAGATGGAACAGCGAGACCCTATGGTGCTCCCTCAACCGGGCCGCCAATTCAACGGCCAACGTGGTCTTCCCTGCGCCGGACCGCCCGTCCACAGCAATGATCACAGGTTTTGGGGTCATGACATAGAGGTTACCTGCTGAGGTTCCCCGCCCCGTCGGGCTGTCTCCTGTGCAGCGGACGGGCCAAGTGCAGCTTTCACATGCTCCACAATGCCCGGGACAGCCGCATGGATGAGCTTCCATGTGGTGTCGAAGTCTGTGTGCCCGCCATACCAAGGATCCTCGATGCCGAGGTCGAGTGAGCTGCGGCTGGCCATGGCCGGATCGAAGCTCCTCAGCATCCGCACCTTGTTCAACGATTCGGGGCCCGGCGCACCCTGTTGGAGCCAGCCGAAATGGTCCACGTCCAGCGCCAGGATCAGGTCCCTTTCGGTGAACCATTCCTGCCGCCATTTCCGCGCGATGTGGTCCTGTGACGGGATATTATGGGCTGTCAGGACCCGCGCCGCACGGGGGTCAATGGGGTGCCCCACCTCGTATCCCGTGGTCCCTGCGGAGTCCACCACTACAAGCTCGCTGAGCCCTTCCGCGTCAAAAGCTTCAGTCAGCATGAGCGCTGCCATGGGCGAGCGGCAGATGTTTCCTGTGCAGACCGTAATGATGCGGTATGGGCTCGGCGTTGAGTACATTCAGCAAGCATGGTGGACGGCACCCCCTCTTGGCTAGGGGGCCACTTCACAACCTCGCCATGATCTTGTCAAATTTCATGTCAAGATTGTCACGCGCTGGGAACGCCGGGCTACGCGCGCCGTAGCTCCTCGACCTCGGCGGTGCTGGGATACGCCGCCTGCGTACCCTTTTTGGTGGCCGCCAAGGCTGCCGCCACGGAGGCAAACGCCGCGGCATCCGCCAGTGATTCACCCGCCGCCAGTCGCGCGGCGACGGCGCCGGTAAAGGCGTCGCCGGCACCCGTGGTGTCCACTGCGGACACTGGGGTCGGCGCGATGCGGGTGATCCGGCCTCCGGCTTCAGCCAGGGCGTCGAGCACCACCGAACCCTGCGCACCGAGTGTGACCAGCACGCGGTGTAGCCCGCGGTCGGCAAAACGGCTCTGAACCACTTCCCATGCCTCAGCGCCGGACCCGGGATCGGGAATGCTTGCTTCGGATCCCAGGAACAGCGAGGCCTCATGCGCGTTGACCAGCAACACGTCGGTCAGCTCGGCCAAAACCTGCGGCACCTCAGCGTACGGCGAGAGGTTGAGCAGGACGGTGGCTCCGGCGTCGTGCCCTGCTTGGGCGGCGGCGGTCACGGTATCGATCCCCACCTCCAAGCAGAGGCACACCACGGCGACGTCGGCGAAAGCCCCAGACGCGGCCTCCACGTCGGACGGCGCCAGGGTCCCGTTGGCGCCGGCAGAGATGATGATGCTGTTCTCTCCGCTCGCGTCCACCGAGATGACGGCGACGCCGGTGGCAGCGTCGGCGCGCCGGACGCGGGAGACGTCGACGCCGGAGCTCGCCGTTGATTCCAGCAACATGGTGCCGTTGGGGTCATCGCCCACGGCGCCGATCAGGCTGACCCGGGCACCGAGCTTGCTGGCAGCGACGGCCTGGTTAGCGCTCTTGCCGCCGGGGTTCACTGCGAAGCCGCTTCCGTGGATGGTCTCGCCCGGTTGCGGGAGGCGCTCGCAGTAGATGGTGAGGTCGGCGTTGAGGGAGCCGACGACGACGACGCCCGCCTTTGGCGCGCCCGTTTCGGTGCTCATGCGCTCACCTCTGTGGTCGAGGAGTCCGTGACCTCGGCTTCCACCGGCTTGGGGATGAGCAAGGACGCTGCCAGTGCAGCGACGGTGATGACAAGGCCCACCACCACAACCGTCAGGTAGGACGCTTTGGGATCACCCATGGAGGACGTGGCCACCAGGACAGCAGGCAGGACCAGGAAGCTGAGCCCTGCGCCCAGGTTGAAGGCGCCGGCGTTCATTCCGGGCAGGAATCCCGGGTTGCCTTTCGGGGAGAGGACCACGCCAAGGCCGTTGAGCATGATGTTGACGGTGCCGGCATACATGATTCCCAGCAACGCAGTCCCCACGATCATCATGGGCAGGCTGTTGAGGCCGAAGAACGCGATGACGGCCAGTGCCACCAAGCTGCCCAGCATGCCGATACGCAACACCTTGGTGTAGCCAAGGACGGGAGCCAGCCGGCCACTGATCGGGCCGAATACCCAGCCGAGGAGCGCATACGGGGTGAGGATCATCAGTGACATTTCGGTGGGGCCAACACCGAAGCCGGGATTCGCCGCCTGCACATAGGCAGGGACAATGCCGTTGATGACCGCGAAGATGCCGGTCATGGTGAGGGTGGTGGTCAACAGCGGCGCCCAGGTTGCGCGTTGGCGCAGATGGATGGTCTCCACCATGGGCTGCTTGGCGCGCTTTTCAACCGTCCAGAAAGCGAAGAAGGCGACGGCGGCAATCACGGTCAGGCCGATAGCGAGGGTCAGCGTTCCGGCGTCGAACGCGGTGGCCAGCTTGGAGCCCTCATTCAGTGCCGTCAACAACGCACCGACCGCGATGACGATGCAGAACACGCCCAGCCAGTCCATGGATGTTCCTGCCGCGGGCTTGCTTTCGCCGGCCAACAGGGCAACCAGGGCGGTAGCCGCGACGGCCAGGACGACCATGAGCCAGAAGATGCTGCGGAAGCCGAAGTTCTCGGCGAAGTAGCCGCCGACGAAGGAGTCCACACCGGCTACTCCACCGTTGACCGCTGTAATGAGGCCCATCAAAGTGCCGTATTTGCGCGGGTTGGTTACCGACGAGCGCAGCATGATCAGGCACAGCGGAACCGTAGGGCCACTGACGCCTTGGATGATGCGGCCCACGAAGAGCCACGTGACATCCGGGGCAAGGGCTGCGATGACCGATCCAACTGCCATGAGGATCATCATGCCGACGAGGATTTTCTTGCGGCCAACAATGTCGCTGAGCCGGGGGAGGAAGAGGGAGAAGAGCGCCGCGGCGGTGAAGAACCATGTCTGCGACAGGCCAATGGTGGCTTGGTCCGTGTGGAGTTCGTTGCCCATGGTGACCAAGGCCGGGCTGAGCATGGAGGCGTTGAGCTGGAACGCGACACAGGCTGCCAGCAGGGCAACCATGAGTGCGGTGACGTTGCTGCGCGAAGATTTGGTTTCGGTGACGAGCGTGGACATTAGTTGGCCTCTCCTGTGAGGACGGATTCTGCGACAGAGCCGGCGTCAGCGCCGGCGTCGAGCGTTGGTTCGCCAATCCTGGCGATTGCGTCGGTGACAAGGTCCCAGAACTTCGTGTGGTCCAGGTCCACGGCAACCGAGGTGTGGCAGTCCTCCGGCGCGGGTGCGCGGAAATCGGCCACGGTCATGCCGAGGGTGAGTTTGCCTTGGAGCTCGATGTCAACGGGGACCTTGCGGGTGGTCATCACGGTGGGGTCGATCACGTAGGCCACCGCACAGGGATCGTGGACGGGCGGGAAGTCGAAGCCCTGCGCGTCCTTGTAGGTCTTCTTGAAGAATTCCATCAGCTCCAGGACGAACTTGGCAGGCTTGGTGCCGATCGCTGCAATGCGGTCCACGACCTCGTCCGTGGCCAGCGCTTGGTGGGTGAGGTCAAGGCCCACCATCACCACGGGCCACTTTTCGTTGAAGACGATGTGGGCGGCCTCGGGATCGATGATGATGTTGAACTCCGCGACGGCGCTCCAGTTGCCCACGTGGTAGCCGCCGCCCATGAGGACCACTTCCTTGACCCGTTCCACAATGCGCGGTTCCTTGCGGGCGGCCATCGCGATGTTGGTCAGGCCCGCTGTGGGAACCAGTGTGACCGTGCCCGGCTCATGCGCCATGACGGTTTCAATGATGAGGTCGACGGCGTGGCGCGGGTCCAGCTCGATGGCGGACTCGGGCTGTTCCGGTCCGTCCATGCCGGAGTCGCCGTGGATGCTGGGCGCGGTTTCGATGGTCCGGACCAAGGGACGGGCGCAGCCAGCGGCGAACGGGACGCCGGTGATGCCGGCGATGGTGCCCACGGTCAAGGCGTTGCGGGTTACCTTTTCCAGGGTCTGGTTTCCCACCACGGTTGTCACGGCGAGCAATTCGATGTCCGGGTTGCCGTGCGCGAGCAGCAGTGCCACCGCATCGTCATGGCCGGGGTCGCAGTCAAGAATGATCTTCTTGCGTGCGGATGTCATGGTGTTGGGTTCCACGTTTCTCTCCACGTCATTGGGGCTTGGCTTGTCATTGCCAGATGAGGACTTCAAGCATTCGAAGGAATTCTGGCACCCGCGCAGGGCGCACGTCAAACGCTTAACGTTTGTCCACGTCAAACGCTTGATGCGCAGTGCCGTTCTTGGTGCCGGGAACCCGGCTACGATCGATGCATGGATACCGTGGACCTTCGCAACGCCAGAGCGCCCCGCGTGACGGCGGCGATGGTGGCTGCACGTGCCGGCGTGTCCACTGCCACCGTTTCCTTGGTGGCCAACGGCAAAACCCAAGGGCGGGTCTCAGAGGACAACATCTCCAAGGTCCGCACGGCCATTACAGAGCTGGGCTACGTGGTGGACGGTATTGGCAGCTCCCTTGCCAAGGGCGTGAGCTCCATCGTCATCCTGGTGACGCCGGACGTGTCCAACCCGTTCTTTGCCAATGTCATTAGCGGAGTCCGGGAATCCCTGGGCTCGCAGTACCAGCTGCTGCTGTCAGTGACCGACGCAGGGGAGTCCCCCCAAGCGGATGACGTCCGGAAGCTTTTGGCACTGCGTCCGGCCGGGTTGCTGCTGGGCGCCCCCAGCGCCGAGTTCCTTGAGGACCTGCACGCCGCCGTCCCGCTGGTGCTGCTGGACGCCCCTGGGCTGGATTCCTACGCGCCGTCGGTGAACCTCGACGTCGCACAAGGAGCCCGCGAGCTGGCCAGGCACCTGGCGTCCTCGGGCCACAAGCGCGCCGCCTACGTTGACGGAATCACAGGCACGGCCACTTTCGCGCTGCGGCGGGAAGCCTTCCTGGAAGAGGCCCAAGCGTGCGGGCTTGCAGTTGATGCGGCCCACGTCATCAGCACAGCGATCGACGTCGGTGCTGCCGCCGCTGCCTTTGCCCAAGCGTGGCAGGGCTGGAAGCGTGAGGGGGTGACCGCCGTCGTATGTGGCACGGACACGCACGCCTACGGGGTGCTGCAGGAAGCGCGCGTGGAAGGTGTGCGCATTCCCGAAGAGTTGGCGGTGGCGGGTTTCGACGACCTGCCGTATTCGGCCACCAGTAACCCAAGCCTGACCAGCGTCCACCTGCCCGCGACCCCGCTGGGCCGCAAAGCGGGGGAGCAACTACGGGGGCTCATGGAAGGGCTTGAACTTGAAGAGCCCCACGTCACGTTGGAGAGCTCGTTGGTGGTGCGGGGGTCTACCTGTACCCCTGGTGCGTGACCTAGTGGATGGCCGCGAGCAGGATTCCCACCAGGACGAAGAGGCAACCGAACAGGCGGTTCAGGACCTTCTGGCCGTGCTGGTCGTGGGTGAAGCGCTGGAATGAGCGCGCCGCCATGGCGAAGAAGAACCACATGACCATGATGTCGATGGCCAGGACCGTGGCCGTGAGCACCACGTATTGCTGAACCAGTGGCTGGTCCGGGCGGATGAACTGGGGCATGAACGCCAGGAAGAACACAATCGCTTTCGGGTTCAGCAGGTTCACCCAAATGCCGCGTTGGAACATGGACAACGCGGGCTCGTTCTTCTTGTTGGCGACTTCCTCTTTGTCGAGGTCCGGCTTGTGGAGGAACTGCCGGATGCCCAGGTACACCAGATACGCCGCGCCGGCATAGCGGATGATGTTGAAGATCAGCGGGGAGTTGGACACCAGCACGCCCACGCCCAAAGCCACGATGACTATGTGGATGACCAGGGCCACCTGTTGTCCGAGAATGCCGAAAATGGAGCGGCGGAACCCGGAGTTGAGCGAGTTGCTCATGGTGAAGATGGCACCGGCTCCGGGCGTGAAACTGATCAGGGCGCCGGCGCCGACGAGGGCCAGCCAGAGAGAAAATTGCACCATCCCAGCTTATGCCGGAGCCACCGGCCAGCGGGTAAGGCAGACTGGTGCCGTGAGCGGAATCCCGTGGGTACTGCATGTAGATCTCGACCAGTTCATCGCCGCAGTGGAGGTGCTGCGGAGGCCTGAACTGGCAGGAAAGCCGATCATTGTCGGTGGCAGGGGAGACCCGACGGAACGTGCAGTGGTGTCCACAGCTTCCTATGAAGCCAGGGCGTTCGGTGTCGGTTCAGGGATGCCGCTGCGCATCGCGGCCCGGAAAGTTCCCGACGCCGTCATCCTGCCCGTTGACCACGAGGCGTATTTGGAGGCGTCGGAAGATGTCATGATGGCCCTGCGTGAGCAGCCTGGTGCCACGGTCCAGGCGTTGGGCTGGGACGAAGCTTTTGTGGGCGTTGTGACCGAGGACCCCGAGGCTTATGCCCGGCAGATCCAGGCAGCGGTGCTGGAAAAAACCCGCTTGCATTGCAGCGTGGGGATCGGTGACACCTTGGTCCGGGCAAAGGTTGCCACCAACTTCGGAAAACCGGCCGGGGTCTTCCGCCTGACCCGGGATAACTGGCTCGAGGTCATGGGGCAGAGACCCACCATTGAACTTTGGGGCGTCGGCTCCAGAATTTCCAAGAGGCTGGCCGGCCACGGCATCACCACGGTAGCCGAGCTGGCCGCCGTCGACCCCCTCGCCTTGGTGCCGGAGTTCGGCCCCAAAATGGGACCGTGGTACGCCGAACTTGGACGCGGTGACGGCACAAATGTTGTGGATGACACCCCGTGGGTTGCCCGTGGGCACAGCCGGGAAACCACGTTCCAGCATGACCTGACCGAGCCTGGGCAGGTGGAAGACGCCGTGAAGGAGTTGACGGCGTCGGTCCTGAAGGACGTCATGGCCGAGGGCAGGCCGGTGATCGGGCTGACGCTCAAGGTCCGCTACGCCCCGTTCCTTACCAAGACCCATGCCCGGAAGATCCCTGCGACGTTCGATCAGGACGATGTCCTGGCCCGCGCCCTTGACCTCAGCTCTGCGATCGAGCCCGGGCGGCCCATTCGGCTTTTGGGGCTGCGGGCCGAGATGTCCATGCCCGAGGACGCACGCAAGGGACACACCCCGACCCGCGGCGGCTGGTAGCAGTAACCGCAACGCTCACGGCGACGACGACGGCGGCAGCGGCCTACCAGCGCGGGTGGACCGCTTCGCGGAAGTAGCGATCGTAGATGTCCCGGACCCCATCGCTGAGGCCCGCACCAACTGACTGCATCCCTCCGGCCTCGGCGTTCGCGGCAGCCTGCACGGCGGAACGGGCCCCCGGAATGACTGTGCTGACGCCGTCCTGGGCGATGATCCAGGCGAGTGCCGCCTGGGCGGTGCTGACGCCGTCGGGCACTAACCCAGCGAACTCCTGCGCGGCCTTGACGCCAGTGGCGAAGTCCACGCCGGAGAAGGTCTCGCCGACGTCGAAGGCTGAGCCGTCCCTGTTGTAGTTCCGGTGGTCGTCGGCCGGGAATTCGGTGTCCGGCGTGTACTTCCCGGACAGCAACCCGGAGGCCAGGGGCACCCGCGCGATGATGCCCACGCCGGCCTCTTTCGCGGCCGGCAGGACCTCGTCGAGGGGCTTGAGCCGGAACGCGTTGAGGATGATCTGGACGGTGGCCGTGTTGCCGCGCTTGATGGCTTCCAGTGCCTCCTCTGTCTGCTCCACGCTGACGCCGTAGTTGCGGATGGCGCCTTCGCTGACCAGGGTGTCCAGGGCGTCGTACACTTCGTCCCTGCCGTAAACGGCGGTGGGCGGACAATGCAACTGGACCAGGTCCAAGGTGTCCTGTTGCAAGTTCCTGCGCGAGCGGTCGGTCCACTCACGGAAGTTGCTGAGTGTGTAATTTTCCGGAATTTGGTCCACCCGGCGACCCATTTTGGTGGCGACAGTTAAGTCCAGGTTTGGATTCTCGCGCAGGAAGCGTCCGATGAACTGCTCGCTGCGCCCATCGCCGTAGACATCTGCGGTGTCAAAGAAGGTAACGCCCGCAGCCACCGAAGCCTCAAGCACCGAGTGCGCGTCCTGTTCGGTGACGGAGCCCCAGTCTGCTCCCAGTTGCCAGGTCCCGAGCCCAACGGTAGAGACGGATCGACCGGTCTTGCCAAGTATGCGCTGTTCCATCCCTCGACTATATGTTGCATAGGCACCCTCATTTCAAGGCTTGGCCACGACCTTCTTTCATGCTCGCCACAGCGGGTCAGGAAGCCCCCGCTGCGTCCAAGGCGGCCACCTTGCCCATCAGGTATCGCCGCTCCTGCAGGCTCCCGGTCTTTTTCGCAGCCGCCAGATACGCAGCCCGGGCTTCGGCGGGGGACCCGGACAGTTCCAGCAAGTGCGCCCGGACCGCGTCCAAGCGGTGGGTCCGGCCCAAGGCGGCGTCAAGGCCGGACAACGCTGAAAGTCCAGCAGCAGGCCCTTCCACCTTGGCAACGGCTACAGCCCGATTCAGTGTGACCACAGGGCTGGGTGCAATGGCTTCGAGCACTGTGTACAGGGCGAGGATCTGGGGCCAATCAGTCTCGGTGTCCGAGTCCGCTTCAGCGTGGACTGCGGCAATGGCGGCTTGCACTTGGTAGGGCCCAAGGCCGGAGCGACCCAACACCGACGTCAGCAACGCAATGCCTTCACCGATCTGCCCATGGTTCCACAAACGCCGGTCCTGTTCAGCGAGGGGCACGGGCGTCCCATCGGCGAGCGTCCGTGCCTCACGACGGGAATCCGTGAGCAGCATCAGCGCCAGCAAACCAACAGCCTCACCTTCACCCGGCGCCGCGTCCACCAGCAGCCGGGTTAACCGGATCGCCTCCGCGGTGAGGTCCTCGCGCTGCAGCGATGGGCCGGAACTTGCTGCGTAGCCTTCGTTGAAAATGAGGTAAAGCACATGGAGTACGACGCCGAGCCTTGCCTTGCGTTCGGATGGCGGCGGCAGGTGGAACCTGGCCCCCGCCTTCTGGATCCCTTGCTTCGCCCGGCTGATGCGCTGGCCCATGGTCGCTTCGGGGACCAGGAAGGCGGAGGCGATTTCCGCCGTCGTGAGTCCTCCGACGGCGCGCAAGGTCAAGGCGAGTTGTGAAGGTGCCGATAGCGCTGGATGGCAGCAGAGGAACATGAGGGTGAGGGTGTCGTCCGCTTCCGGGGCGTAAAGCCCGTGGGGGTCCACCTCCATTGAAGCCGCCCGTTCCTCGCGGCTCCGCCGGGCGCTTTCGCTACGCCAAGCATCAACCAGGCGCCGTGAAGCGACCGTCAACAACCACGCCCTCGGATTGTCCGGCAAACCTGAAGGCCACCGGATTGAAGCGTCCAGGAGCGCCTCCTGGACGGCATCTTCGCAGGCATCGAACTGACCGTGCTTACGCAGCAGCACACCGAGGACCTGCGGTGCCAAAGTCCGCAGCAGGTCCTCGATGCGTCGGTCCGGAACGGGCCCAGCTACGGGCCTGGATCCAGCCGCGGGCCTGGATTCAGTCAAAGGCCTAGACGTCCGGCGGCCCGTCGGCAATGGCGCGAAGCTCCACGACCTGGGAGTACTTCACGATGCTGGAGCAGATCTCCACCGCCCGTTCCTCACTCGCCACATCAACCACCCAGTAGCCCACCAGCGATTCCTTGGACTCGGCGTAGGGTCCGTCCGTGGTAACCACCCCGTCCGGAGTCTGCTTGACGAGCTTGGCCGTGCTCCCGTCCGCGAGCCCTGCGTTGAAGACGAGTTCCCCGCTGGCCGTGAGGTCCTTGTCGATCTGGATCATGAATCCAATCATTTCCCGGACCCACTCAGGGTTGGCCGTCTCCATCATGCCTTCAGCGGATCCGAACATCATGATCATGTATTTCATCTCAAACTCCTTGTCAGGGGCGCTCCGGTGCGGGCGCCTTCATCCATGGGTCGGAACAGCGGGCGGCATTCCTACATGCGGGGTGGAACTTCTTTTGGTGGTTCTCAGGCTCGTGCGATCACTTCGCCATTGGGGATGAGGAAGTAGCCGTCCGAGGTAGCGCCCCAGCGGTGCCAGCCGGCGGCAATCCGGGCAAGATCAGCCTCGTTCGCCAAGCCATACTCCAACGCCTGCTCAGCGAACGCGGAGTGCAGCACCCGCTCGCTCCAAACCCGTGACTGCCAGGCCCGCTGCTGGGCTGTGGCGTACAGCCAGTTGCTGCTGCTGGGGGCCACTTGGGTAAACCCGGCCTGCTGCGCCCACGAAACCAAGCGCCTGCCGGCGTCGGGCTCTGCACCGTTACGCCGGGCGATCTTTTGGTAGAGCGACATCCATTCATCCAGCTCGGGAACTTCCGGGTACCAACTCATGCCGTGAAAATCAGCGTCGCGGACCGCAACAATGGCGCCCGGTTTGGCCACGCGCCGCATCTCACGCAGCGCTGCCACGGGGTCGGTCAAATGCTGAAGGACCTGATGGGCGTGGACGAGGTCGAAAGACTCGTCCTCGAAGTCCAGGTCATAGATGTTGCCCGTGCAGAACTCAACGTTCCCCACCCCCCGCTCGGCGGCCAGCTTGCTTGCCTGGGCCACGACGTCGGGCGAACGGTCCAGGCCAACAACCTGCCCCGGTGCCACCAACCCGGCGAAATCGCAGGTGATGCTTCCTGGTCCGCATCCGACGTCGAGCACTGACGTTCCGGCAAGGAGGTGGGGAATGACGAATGCAGCCGAGTTCTCGGCTGTTCGCGAGGCATGGGCCCGGACAACCGACTCGTGGTGTCCATGGGTATAGACGTCTTCGGGCTGCTGCTGAGCGTTCATAGGGAAACGCTACAACTTGCAACACGGATTTGAGCGGAACGCGGCTCAGCCGGGTTCCGGGTGCGTGGCTTCCTGCCGAGCGGCCAACGTAGCCTCCACCATGTCCGTCATGAATCGGGTAACCAGGTCCAGTTCCTCGGGACTGTACGCGGCCATGGCTTGGCCCATGCGAACGGCCAACGGCATGAACATGGCGCTTCCGTCCCGATAGGCCTTGGGTGTCATGCGCAACTGCACCTGGCGCCGATCGGTACCCAGGCGCTCGCGGACCACGTGCCCTGAGGCGTGCAGCCGGTCCACAAGTGCCGTCGTTGCCGGGGAGCTGAGCCGTAGTTCGGCGCGTAGGACCCCCGGCGTGACAACGTGCCCCGCGGCGGAATGGCGAATGATCACGGCCAAGGCGTTGAAGTCGGTTCGGTGCATGTCGTTCTTGCCGCCCGCTGCGTCCACATAATGGTTGGCTTCCAAAGTGAAGTCCTGGAGCAGGCGAACCAGCTCTTGTGGTGCGGCGTTTTCCGGGCGCTGGGTTCCGGTCTGTTCCGGGTTTGGCTGGGTGCCGCCCTGTTCCGTGCCTGGCTGGGGGACTCTCGGGTCAGACATGTGCACCCCTCCTGTCCGCGCTGCTCATGGCCCATCTGCATCAGCTTTCGTCTTCCTGACATTGCTTTCCGGATATTACTCCCGGCACTGCGCAACAACCCTATCCGGGCACCACCGCCAGAAGCAGATCTTGGAATAGTTCCATGATAGAGATAATCTATGGTGGAATAAAGCTCAGCCGTCCCACGATGAAGAAGGAACCATGAACCCGCACAAAGTCCCCTTCTGGTTGCGTTGGCTCCTGCCCGTCGTCCTGGTCATTACATGGCTCGGCATTGCGGGCGTCGGAGGCCCCACGTTCGGACGCCTGGACGAGGTCTCCTCCAACGACCAAGCTTCGTTCTTGCCGGCGGGCGCTGAAGCCACTGAAGCCGGGGACTGGCAGGCCAAGTTTCGCGACTCCAAAGAAATCCCCGCTGTGGTCATTCTTGAAAGCGATGCTGCACTGACCCCGCCGCAATTGGGCGAAGCGGCAAAGCTGAAAGCCAGCATTCAGGCACTCCGGCTGGGGAGCGCCGTCGTCGGCCCCATTCCATCGCAGGACGGCAACGCGGTGCAGTTCATCGTGCCTGTGTCCTCCTCCAATGAGTTGCGGACCCACGTCCAGGAACTGCGCGATACCGTGCGGTCCGGCGTTCCGGGCGTCCACGCCTTTGTCACTGGCCCTGCCGGGCTGACCGCAGACCTCGTCAACGCCTTTGGCGGCATCGATGGAATCCTGCTGTTGGTCGCACTGGGTGCCGTTTTTGTGATCCTGCTGCTGGTGTATCGCTCGCTGGTGCTGCCCCTGGCCGTTCTGTTCACCTCTATGTTCGCGCTGTGTGCAGCCATCCTTCTGGTGTTCGGCATGGCCAAGATGGGCTGGATACAGCTCAACGGCCAGAGCCAAGGGATCTTGTCCATCCTGGTGATAGGCGCGGCCACCGACTACGCACTGCTGTTCGTGGCGAGGTTCCGCGAAGCCCTCACGCACACCAGCAACCGCACGCGCGCCGTCGTCACGGCCTGGAAGAAGTCCTTCGAACCGATCCTTGCCTCGGGCGCCACTGTCATCGTCGCCCTTCTCTGCTTGCTTTTCTCGGACCTGAACTCCAACAAGGCGCTCGGACCCGTAGCCGCGGCCGGCATCCTCTGCGCGCTGTTCGCGGCATTGACGCTGTTGCCGGCGCTGATGGCCCTGCTGGGGCGTGCGGCCTTCTGGCCTTTCCGGCCCAAGCTACTGCCCGACGACGAACGCGAACCTGAGATTGTCACCGGACTTGAAGGGCAGAAGGGCCTGTGGCGGGGTGTCGCTACGTTGGTCTCCAAGCGTCCGCGGGTTGTCTGGGTGGCCTCGACGCTCATCTTGCTGGTTGCAGCCACGGGCGTCCTCCAGTTGAAGGCCAACGGTGTTCCGCAAACCGATGTCATCCTCTCCGCGTCCGATGCCGTTGATGGCCAAAAGGCACTCGCGCGCCATTTCGACGCCGGCAGCGGCAGCCCCGCCGTCGTGGTCGCTTCGCAAAGTGCAGCAGGGCAAGTCCTTGAGAAAGTGAAAGCCACACAGGGCGTGGGTGATGCGTATCTGTTGGCTGAGGGGAGCGTTCCGCTGCCCGGGGCGCCCGGGGCGCCGAGCGAACCCGCCGTCCGGGATGGCAAGGTCCTGATCAACGCGACGCTTAACTCGGCCGCGGACTCGGTGGAAGCGGAGAACACCGTGAAGTCCCTACGTTCGGCCGTCAAAGTTGCGGATCCCGGGGCGTTGGTAGGAGGCGTCACAGCCATTGCCCTGGACACCAACACCACGGCTCAACATGACTTGGCTGTCATCATTCCGATCGTCCTCGTGGTCATCTTTTTCATCCTGATGCTGCTGCTCCACTCTGTGGTTGCGCCCCTGTTGCTGGTGCTTTCCGTGGTGCTGTCCTATGCCGCGGCTATGGGCGTCTCCGCGTGGGTCTTCAACGGTGTGTTCAAGTTCTCCGGTGCCGATGCCACCGTGCCGCTGTTCGGCTTCGTGTTCCTGGTGGCCCTTGGGGTGGACTACAACATCTTCCTGATGAGCCGTGTCAGGGAAGAATCCCTCAACCATGGGACGAGGCCCGGCATCCTGCGGGGGCTGGCGGTAACGGGCGGTGTCATCACCTCGGCAGGTGTTGTTTTGGCTGCGACCTTCGCGGCACTTGGAGTCATCCCCATCATGTTCTTGGTGCAACTGGCGTTCATTGTGGCGTTCGGCGTGCTGCTGGATACAGTGCTGGTCCGATCGCTGCTGGTGCCGGCGTTGGCGTACGACATCGGAGCCCGCATTTGGTGGCCGGGGAAGCTGGCCCGCCGGCCTGTGCCTTTGGCAAAGGGAGCCGAGGAGGAGCGGGCTGTCTCGCGGTTTTGAGACGTGTTTGAATGGTCCCTGCAAGCCATGGGAGCGTAGCTTCATGGGCAAGGTACACGGTGCAATTGACGAGCGGATAGCGAAATTCATCAACCGGCAGGTGGTCTTTTTCGTCGCGACCGCGCCGCTGTCCGCCGATGCCCATGTCAATGTGTCCCCGCGGGGCTTGCCCGGCACGTTCGCAGTGCTCGATGAGAAGACCTTCGCCTGGCTCGACGTCACCGGCAGCGGCAGCGAGACAATCGCCCATCTCCGGGAGAACGGCCGGATCACCGTCATGTTCTGCGCTTTCGATGGGCCACCGAACATTGTCCGCCTCCATGGCAAAGGGCGGGTGGTCAGCCGGTACGACCCCGACTTTGACTCCTTTGCCGCGCACTTCGAAGACAAACCCGGCACCCGCGCTGTCATCGTGGTCGATGTCACCAGGGTCTCGGATTCATGCGGCTGGGGTGTGCCGCTCATGACCTTTGAGGGCCACCGCGAACTCCTCGGGCCGTATTTCAGCCGCAAAGGAGCACAAGGCAGCGCGGAGTACCGGGTGGCAAAGAACCGGGTCAGTATCGACGGGCTGGCGGCTTACGACTTTGACCCCATGGAAACCGGGAAGGCGTGAGAAGGCGGCCGCTATACTCGGTGCATCGACGGGTGTTATAGGCCAGGCCAGCGAACGGGAGCGCCATGAGCGCAGTGGATAGCGAACAACTGATCATCATCGGGTCCGGTCCTGCCGGCTACACGGCCGCGATCTATGCCGCCAGGGCCGGCTTGAACCCCTTGGTTTTGGCCGGCTCAGTCACTGCCGGTGGCGCGCTGATGAACACCACCGACGTCGAAAACTTCCCTGGCTTTCCAGCTGGAATCCAAGGCCCTGAGCTGATGGACGGGCTCCAGGAGCAGGCGGAAAGGTTCGGCGCCCGGATAGTGTTCGACGACGTCACTGAGGTGGATCTCAAGGGCCACCTCAAGCGCGTGGTCACCGGCGCAGGGGAGACTCACGAGGCAACTGCGGTGATTCTTGCAACCGGTTCCGCGTACAAGGAGCTGGGCCTGCCGGAGGAGAAGAAGCTCAGCGGACACGGGGTGTCATGGTGCGCCACCTGCGATGGCTTTTTCTTCCGTGAGCAGGACATCATCGTTGTTGGTGGTGGGGACTCGGCCATGGAGGAGGCAACGTTCCTGACCCGGTTCGGGAAGTCAGTGACCGTAGTGGTCCGAAAGGGCGAGCTGCGGGCATCGCGGATCATGGCCCAGCGCGCCAAGGACAACCCCAAGATCAGCTTCGCTTGGAACTCAACCATTACGGCGATTCATGGAGACGCGAAGGTCACAGGCGTCACGCTGCAGGACACCCGTACCGGTGAAACCCGCGAGCAGGCCGCCACCGGGATCTTCGTGGCTATCGGCCACGTGCCGCGCACTGAGCTGCTGGCAGGCCAAGTGGAGCTGGATGCCGAGGGTTACATCAAGGTCGAGTCGCCCACCACGCTCACCAACCTGAGCGGCGTTTTCGCCTGCGGAGACGCCGTCGACCACCGCTACCGCCAGGCGATCACTGCCGCGGGCAGCGGTTGCGCCGCCGCCCTTGACGCCGAACGCTACTTGGCAGCGCTCGACGACGCTGACAGCATCGCCACGGCGTTAGTGGAGGAACCCACCCATTTTTGATGCAGGCAGCCCAGCCGCAATGTTCAGGCGCTGACGGTGTTCCGTTCACGGAAGCTGTCCGCCGCATAGACTCCCAGAACACGGACCTCGGTGGTGAAGAATTCGAGCTCTTCCAACGCCCGCCGGAGGCGCGGTTCCTCGGGGTGGCCTTCGACGTCGGAGATGAACATGGTGGCCGCAAACTCGTCGCCCACCATGTAGCTTTCCAGCCGCGTCATGTTCAGGCCGTTGGTCGCGAAGCCTCCCAGTGCTTTGTACAAGGCCGAGGGGACGTTGCGTACACGGAACACGAACGTGGTGATGGCCGGGCCCGGGAGCTCCTCCTTGGTGGGAAGCTCCCGTTCCCGGGCCAACACCACGAACCGCGTGGTGTTGCTCGGGTCATCCTCGACGCCGGACGCCAGGACGTCGAGCCCGTAAAGTCCTGCTGCAAGCGGCGGAGCCAGGGATAGCTTGCGGGGGTCGTTCCAGTCCCGCACCTCTCGGGCCGAGCCTGCCGTGTCCCCTGCGATGACGGGCTTGAGCCCGGCCTCGCGGATGATCCTGCGGCATTGGCCCAGGGCGTGAATGTGGCTGTGCACTTCCGTGGCACCCTCGATGGTGCTTCCCGGGATCCCCAGAAGGTCAAAGCGGATGGGCAGGAAGTACTCGCCGACGATCTGCAGCTTGGACTTCGGCAGCAGGACGTGGATGTCCGCAACCCGGCCCGCGATTGAGTTCTCAATGGGGATCATCGCCAGATCCACATCGCCGGTGGAGACGAGTTCGAACGCGTCCTCAAAGCTTGCGCAAGGCACGCTTTCGAGTTCGGGGAACATCTCCTTGCACGCGAGATCCGAATTGGCTCCCGGCTCGCCTTGGTACGCAATCTTCTGGGACATGCTGCTCATAATTTCACGGGGTGTGCGCGGCAACCCAAACGCGTCCATCCTGTGACCCCTCTCGGCGCAGATCGCCCAACTAGGGGACAGATAACGCCGCTATGAGGGCTCATTGCGACGTTATCTGTCCCGTAGTTGGGTGCGAAGACTACGGAATCAGCCGTTGATGATCTGTGGGACGCCGAGGGCTTTGAGGCCTTCGGCGCCGAACTCCAGTCCGTAGCCGGACTGCTTGGCGCCGCCGAAGGGAATGCGCGGGTCCACGGCGCCATGCTTGTTGATCCACACGGTCCCGGCTTGGATGCGGGAAGCGACGTCGCGGGCAGCGTTCAGGTCCGAGGACCAGACCGAGGCGCCGAGTCCGACGTCGAGCGCGTTGGCTTTGGCGACGGCCTCGTCAACGGTGCTGTACTTGATGATCGGCAGGGCCGGCCCGAACTGTTCCTCGGCCACCAACGGGTTGTCGTTGTCGATGTCCGCCACCAGCGTGGTGGGGTAGAAGTTGCCGGGCTGATCGGCGTCCGGGTTGCCGCCCATGAGGATCCTGGCGCCGGAGTCGCGGGCCGCCTCAACCAGCCGGGCGACGATCTCGTACTGCTGACGGTTCTGCAACGGACCAAGAACGTTCGCTTCATCCAAGCCGTTGCCCATCGGCATCGCAGCGGCGACAGCGGCGAGTTCGGTGCATACGGCGTCGTATTGGGACTCGTGGACGTAGAGGCGTTTGAGTGCAGCGCAGGTTTGGCCCGTGTTGATGAACGCTCCCCAGAACAACCCCTCGGCAATGGCTTTGGGGTCGGAGTCGGGCAGGACGATGCCGGCGTCGTTGCCGCCGAGCTCCAGGGTGAGGCGTTTGACGGTGTCCGCCGAGGACCGGATGATCGCCTTGCCCGTGGCAGTTGAACCCGTGAACATGACCTTGCCGATCGCGTCGTGGGAGGCCAGTGCTTCACCGACGTCGCGGCCGCCGGACACCACGGTCAGCAGGCCTTCAGGCAACTCTTGGTTGATGATCGCGGCGAGTGCGAGCACGGACAGGGGAGTGTATTCGGACGGCTTGACCACCACGGCGTTGCCCATGCGCAATGCCGGGGCGATCTGCCAAACGGTGATCATCATGGGCCAGTTCCACGGCCCGATCGCGCCGACAACGCCGATGGGCCGGTACTGCAGTTCGGCGCGGGTTTCGCCGTCGTCCACCACGGTTTCGGGATCCAAGGCCGTGGCGGCTGTGGCGCGGAGCCACGCTGCGCACGCGCCCACTTCGAAGCGGGCGTTGGGGCCGTTGAGGGGTTTGCCTTGTTCGCGCGAGAGCAGGTGGGCCAGTTCCTCCGCGGAACGTTCGACGGCGTCGGCAGCCTTCATCAGCGCGGCGGATCTGGCGTCGTGGCCCAAGGCAGCCCATGCAGGTTGCGCTGCAATGGCGGCGTCGATGGCAGTTTGAAGGTCCTCGACGGTGTGTACGGGTGCTTCGCCAACAGCCTCGCCAGTGGCAGGGTCAAAGATGGTGCGGCTGTTCTGGTCGGTTGCTGGGGTGATCGAGGCCAGCAGGGCGTCGTAAGTCTCCATGGGAACTCCGCTCGGTAGTGAGTCTTGGCGGCCAGTCAGGCGCGCGGCGATGTTTCAAGTGTGGTCGGCATCACGCGGAGAAGCTTGTCGTTGAACGAACAGCCCTTGACCGGAAGCGAAGGGTTTCTTCCCCGGCGGTCCTGCCGCATAATCGACCCTGTGACTCTTGCCTCCCTTGCAGCCTTCGCCGGCCTCTGCCTGGTCCTCTCGGTGACGCCCGGGCCGGACACATTCCTTGTGCTGCGTATCGCGTTGAACAGACCAAGCGCGGGGGTTGCGGCGGCAGCGGGCTCGGCCGGTGCGGCCATTGTATGGGCGGCCTTGGTGGGCCTGGGCTTGGCAGCTGTCCTGGAGCAGTCGGCGGAGCTTTTCCGTTGGGTCAAGATCGCAGGCGGCCTCTATTTGCTGTACCTGGGCCTGTCCTCCTTGATCAAAACCCGCAGGGCGGCAAAGGCGGTAGGCAGTGAGGACTCCGGCAAAGATGCGCCCCTCGCTTACAGTCGGCTGTCTGCCTTCGGCGCAGGAGCGTTCTCAACGTTGCTCAACCCGAAGGTCGGCCTGTTCTACTTGGCGGTGGTTCCCCAGTTCGTTCCCCACGGTGGCAACACTTTTGTGAACTCACTCATGCTGGGAGCGGTTGAGGCCGTGGTGGCCTTTGCCTATCTCACGATGGTCGCCGTTATCGCTTTCAAGGCGATGCGCTGGCTCAAGCGTCCCAAGGTGAGTACCGCCGTCGAGCGCACCAGCAGTGGCATCATTGCCGGACTTGGCGTGGGAGTTGTTGTTTCCGGCGCCGCGAGCTAGCTACTTCCTAAGCCGCCAGCAGCCTGAGGTAGTTGTCCAGCTGGCCTCCCAAATCCCGCGAAAAGTGCTCGTCGGGGGACAGGGCGGCGACGATTTGTGCGCCCAGCATCATGTTCAGCAGGTGATCGGCGACGGCGGCGTCCCCCATCGGAGTGGCGATCTCTCCGGTCGCCCGGGCTGCTGCGGCATGGCCGGCAATGGTGGCGTGCCACAGCCGCATGGACTGGCTGTGCAGGGCTGCCATGTCCGGATCATTGAGCGCCTTTTGCCAGAACGGGATCACAATGCGTGCCTCGTTGACGCGCTCCTCGTCCAGGGGAAGCACCTCCGAGCAGAATGCCCGCAAGGCTGCCACGCCTGAAAGACCCTCCGTGACGGTGGCGATGCGCTGGTTGGTCCGGTTGAAAACGTGCCCGAATGCGGAGGTCAGCAGCTGGTCCTTGGTGGGGAAGTAGGGCTTCAAGGCTCCATTGGCGAACCCTGCCTCCTCCGCGATTTCCCGCAGGGTGGCGCCCTCGATGCCGAGTCTTGCGATGATCCGCCATGTGGCATCGACCAGTTCCAGGCGTCGTTGATCGTGGTCGACAATCTTTGGCACGGTATAGGGCTCCAGGAAAAAATCGGCGGACAGGTCTTGTGACTCATCTTACGTTTTGGTTATTCTCTACAGCAATAGAAAATAAATCCAGACCCTTCGCGGTCGCGGGAAAAGAGGCCACCATGACGCCCACCACCACAGAGACAGCAAGCCAGTACAGCCTGGCCACGGGAGCCGAGATCTCCCAGGTCCAGGCCATCCTGCAAACCGCGGGTCACCTGGGCCCCGAAAAGCGGATCGCTTACTTGGGTTTGGTGGATCCTTCGCGCGGATCTTCGGTCGAAGACCGGCGGTTCCGTGTCTTCATCCACGACATCTCCGGCGGTGCTCCTACGGATGTGCTGGTTTCGGTCACCAGCGGAGAGGTCCTGTCCTCCCTTGAGCTGGACACCAAGGTCTCCGGCGAGCTTCCCGTGCTTGAGGAGGAGTTCGAGGTGGTTGAAACGTTGTTAGCTACCGATGAGCGCTGGTTGGCGGCTTTGGATGCGCGTGGGCTGGACGTGGAAAAGGTCCGGGTAGCACCCCTCTCGGCCGGCGTCTTTGAGTACGACGACGAGCGGGGCCGCCGGATCCTGCGGGGGCTGGCTTTTGTACAGGAGTTCCCGGAAGACAGTGCTTGGGCGCATCCGGTGGATGGGTTGGTGGCGTACGTGGATGTGGTCGGGAAGGTAGTCACCCAGGTCATTGACCTCGAGGTGATGCCGATCCCCGCGGAACACGGCAACTACACGGATCCGGAATTGACCGGCCCGCTGCGGGAATCGCAGAAGCCGATCAGCATCACCCAGCCCGAAGGTCCGAGCTTCACCGTGACCGGCGGGAACCACGTGGAATGGGAAAAGTGGAGCGTGGATGTCGGCTTCGACGTGCGCGAAGGAGTTGTCCTCCACAACCTTGCTTTCCGGGACGGCGAGCGGCTCCGCCCCATCATCAACCGTGCTTCGATCGCCGAAATGGTGGTTCCCTACGGCGATCCCTCGCCCATCCGGTCCTGGCAAAACTACTTCGATACCGGAGAATACCTGGTGGGGCAGTACGCCAATTCCCTGGAGCTCGGGTGCGACTGCCTGGGCGACATCACCTACCTCAGCCCCGTGATCAGCGATGCATTCGGTAATCCGCGCGAGATCCGTAACGGCATCTGCATGCACGAGGAAGACTGGGGCATCCTCTCCAAGCACTCGGATCTCTGGACCGGCATCAACTACACCCGCCGTAACCGCCGTCTTGTGATCTCCTTCTTCACCACCATCGGCAATTATGACTATGGCTTCTACTGGTACCTGTACTTGGACGGGACCATCGAGTTCGAGGCCAAGGCCACCGGCGTCGTGTTCACATCCGCGTTCCCTGAAGGCGGCTCCGACAACATCTCCCAGCTGGCCCCCGGCTTGGGTGCCCCGTTCCACCAGCACTTGTTCAGTGCACGCTTGGACATGGCGATTGACGGGTTTACCAACCGGGTGGAGGAAGAAGATGTGGTCCGCCAGGCAATGGGGCCGGGCAACAAGCGCGGCAATGCCTTTTCCCGCAAGCGCACCGTCCTGGCCCGGGAATCGGAGGCCGTCCGCGAAGCGGATGCGCGTGCGGGCCGAACGTGGATCATCTCCAACCCGGAATCCCGGAATCGTTTGGGCGAACCGGTTGGGTACAAGCTCCACGCCCATAACCAACCCACGCTCTTGGCCGACCCCGGTTCTTCCATAGCCAAGCGCGCGGCTTTCGCAACCAAGGATCTGTGGGTCACCCGGTATGCGGACGGGGAACGGTACCCCACCGGGGACTTCGTGAACCAGCACGCCGGTGGCGCGGGCCTGCCGGCCTACGTCGCGCAGGATCGCGACATTGACGGCCAGGACATCGTGGTGTGGCATACGTTTGGCCTGACCCACTTCCCGCGTGTGGAGGACTGGCCGATCATGCCCGTTGACACCGTGGGCTTCAAGCTACGCCCGGAAGGTTTCTTCGATCGCAGCCCCGTCTTGGACGTCCCAGCCAACACATCGGCTTCCAGTTGCCACAACGCTGCGGGTTCCGGTGACGCTGCTGGCTCCGGTGCCGCGGGCCACTGCCACTGACGCGACCTTGGATTGACAGGATGACAGCCTCCGCGGGGCGGGTCCGTTCAGCCGGACCCGTCCTGCACACCCGGATCTGTGCGGCGCTCACCGCCGTTTCATGCATGGTGCACCTATGGCTCGCGGCCTCCGGCCACCACGACGCATGGTTGGCCCTCCTTATGGTCGGATTGGCTGCTGTGTGCATCCCGTGCACGGTCCATATTTGGCGGCACTGCCGGGTCGGCGCCCTGCACCAGGTGACGGCCGCCGCCGTCGTCATGGTGGGGCTTCATGCGTTCCTGCTGCTGGGCGCCGCCGGCGGCGGACACGTCCACGGCGGAAGGGCGGCGTCGACCTTTACCGGTACTGGCGGCACCTCGGATACCGCAGATGCCGCTGGGCTGCTGCTGGTGATCGGCGTGGAAATCACGACGGCGTTGCTCGCCGCCACCCTGGTAGCCCGCCTTCGGCGCCGAACGGCAAAGGCCACCGCGGTTTCCTGAGGGTCAGGACGCCACAGCAGCAGCCTCTTTGGACCGGCTGCGGTACGCCGCCAAGAAGTGGTCGATCCTGCGCACGGCCTCCTCGATGTCGCCCACGGCGGGCAGGATCACGAACCTGAAATGGTCCGGCGTCGGCCAGTTAAAGGCAGTGCCATGGGAGACCAGGATTTTCTGTTCCTGCAGGAGTTGAAGGACGAACTTCTCATCGCTCTCGATCGGGTAGATCTCCGGGTCCAACTTGGGGAACAGGTACATTGCCCCCGCCGCCGGCACGCAAGAGACACCCGGGATGGCGGTCAGTAACTTCCACGCCAGATCCCGCTGCTCGCGCAGGCGGCCACCCGGACGGATGAGGGCCTCGATGCTTTGGTAACCACCGAGGCAAGTCTGGATGGCATGCTGGGCCGGGACGTTGGCACACAACCTCAGCGAAGCCAGCAACTCCAAGGACTCCCGGTAGGCAGCCGTAGCAGCAAATGGCCCCGTCACGGCAACCCATCCTGCCCGGTATCCGGGCATCCGGTATGCCTTGGACAGGCCACTGAATGTCAGTACGCACACGTCAGGGGCCACGGCTGCGGTGTGAATATGGGGTGCGTCGACGTAGCGGATTTTTTCGTAGATCTCATCGGAGAACAGGACCAGATCGTGCTTCCGTGCAAGGGCGGCGAACTGCTCCAGGATGTGCTGCGGGTACACGGCGCCGGTGGGATTGTTTGGGTTGATGATCACGATGCCGCGGGTACGCGGGGTGATTTTCGCTTCGACGTCGGCCATGTCCGGCCACCAGTTCTGCTCCTCATCACAGAGGTAGTGCACGGGCTGCCCGCCGGTGAGCGTCACCGCAGCTGTCCAGAGGGGATAGTCCGGGGCGGGGATGAGGATTTCGTCCCCGTTCTCCATGAAGGCCTGGAGGGTCATGGATATCAGTTCGCTGACCCCATTGCCCACAAACACGTCTTCGACACCGATGCTCATGAGTCCGCGCGTTTGGTAGTACTGGGAAATCGCGGTGCGGGCAGAAAAGATGCCCTTCGAATCGCTGTACCCCTGTGCGCCGCGAAGGTGATGGATCATGTCCACCACCACCGACTCCGGCGCCTCCAACCCGAAGGGAGCAGTGTCCCCGAGGTTCATCTTGAGGATGCGGTGCCCCTCGGCCTCCATGGCCTTCGCCGCTTGGAGGATGGGCCCACGGAGTTCATAGCGGACGTTCTGGAGTTTGCTGGAGTGCTGCATCGGACGCATGGTTGATCATTTCATGTCAGCGCTCGGCAGGAAAACGCTCCAACGTTTCCTCCCACCACGCCACAGTGACAGCGGCCGCTTCCGTCAGCGGGGTAGGTTCCTGACCCAGGAGCTGCTGGCTTTCGGTGGAATCCATGACGAACGGGCGCTCGAACTGATAGAGCATCTCAGCGAGTTCCCGCATGTCGGTGGAGAAGAGGCCGAGCCCCCGCAGTGCCCAAGCCGGCACCGCGGAAACCTTCGGCGCGGACACGCCGGCTGCTTGCGCGTACGCCGCAGCCATTTCGCGTTGGGTCACCGCGGGCCCGGTAGGCGCATGAAGCACCGAGTTCCAGAGCCCTGGCCGTTGAGCTGCGGCGATCATGGCGGCAGCCAAGTCAGGGACATAGGTGAACGAGTGAGGTTGGTCTGCATTGGCCAGCACTTGGACGGTCTTTCCCCTCAAGACCAACGGCACCATGCGCTCGCCGGCATGGGCCATCCTCACGTACGGCCCAAAGAAGTCACCCGCCACTACGCTCACAGTATCCGCAGCGTGCGCTTCGCGCGCTTTCAGCAGTTCGGTCCGGATGCCACGTTTGCCTCCCGTTGCTTCGCGCGGGCCTGCCTCCTTCATCACGTGATCAGGCTCGCTATACGAGTACAGGCTTTCGGGGAAAACGACGACGGCGCCCGCAGCTTTGGCCGCCGTCATCACCACTTGTTCGGCCCGGGGGAGTTCGGCACGCCAGGCTGCGGCACGGTAGGCGGAGCCGTGGATGCAGTGAAACACGGCAGCGGCACCTTCCAGTGCTGGTGCCAACTGTGACGGATCGGAGACGTCTACCCGCATCCTCTGGATCAAAGGATGATCAGGTCCGCTGCCGGAGCGCGTCAGCACGCGCACCTCATGTCCTTGCTGCGCCAACTGCTCGGCGATGGTGTATCCGACTGGCCCTGCTCCGGTGACGACGTACATGGTGTGGCCTTCCTAAGGGGGATGATCGTAGCGAGAGCACTGCTCTCTGAAATCAGAATGCCTCTGCGTTGCTTGAAAGTCAAGAGCAGTGCTCTCCTTTGTTGACACTGCTCTCGGTTCTCGGCAGGCTGGGTTGATGACGATCGCTGATTCGAAAGCCAAGCCGCCCACCCCCCGCGAGCGGGCGCGTTCCCAGATGGTCGCGGATATCGTTCGGCTTGGCCGTGAGCATTTGGCCCGGCACGGTGCGGCCGCGCTTTCCCTTCGTGCCGTGGCCCGCGATGTGGGTGTGGTTTCTTCGGCGGTCTATCGCTACGTGGAGAGCCGGGATGAACTCCTGACGCTCTTGCTGATCGATGGCTACAACGAGCTCGGCGACCATGTGGATGCTGCGGTCGACGCGATTCCCGAAACTGACTACGCAGGTCGATTCAAAGCGCTGGGCTTGGCGGTCCGCACTTGGGCCCTGCGCGAACCGGCCAGTTACGCCTTGCTTTTCGGCAGTCCCGTGCCCGGCTACCAAGCGCCAGGGGAGCGCACTACGGTCCCAGGGACCCGTGTCATCCTCCGGCTTGTCGGCATCCTCGACGCCGCCTACCGGTCAGGCGCGCTGGCACCCCAGCACGGTCCCGCCGTCGTGATTCTACCCGGTCTCGCCGCCGATATGGAGGCCGTGAGGGCGGAGCTGGGCCTTGCTGCCGACGGTGAGTTCCTGGCGCGCGGCGTGCTGGTGTGGACCTCGTTGTTTGGAGCTGTCAGCTTTGAAGTCTTCGGCCAGTACGGCGCGGACACGTTCGTCGCTCGGGAAGAGTTGTTCGAGCATCATTTGAGCGTGCTTCAAGGACTGGCTGGGCTCCGTGAGGGCCATTGAGTAGGCGGTTATCCGAGTTCACCGTAGGCGAAACAGCATCCAAATCGCCGTGTTTCCGCGGGATTGCGCAGCGCGGAAAGCAAAGTTGAGCGTACCTCACTCAACTTTGGATTGACTTTGCCTTCAGCCTGAGTACAGTTGAGTCCAGAACGCTCAACTAGCCGATTGTTGAGTGGGCTCCCGATGATGCTCCGCCCTGCGGACCGCCGTCGAGCGCAATCGCCAACATCGGCCATTGAAAGGAAACAAGATATGTCACGTGCAGTAGGTATCGACCTCGGGACCACCAACTCCGTGGTCGCAGTTCTCGAAGGTGGCGAGCCCACCGTCATCGCCAACGCAGAAGGCGGCCGCACCACGCCGTCGGTCGTTGCGTTCTCCAAGTCCGGTGAAGTCCTGGTTGGCGAGATCGCCAAGCGCCAGGCCGTCAACAACATCGACCGCACCATCGCTTCGGTCAAGCGCCACATGGGCACCGACTGGACCGTCGCCGTCGATGACAAGAAGTACACGCCGCAGGAAATCTCCGCGCGTATCCTCATGAAGCTCAAGAACGACGCCGAGAGCTACTTGGGCGAAAAGGTCACCGACGCAGTGATCACCGTTCCGGCCTACTTCAACGACGCCGAGCGCCAGTCCACCAAGGAAGCCGGCGAAATCGCGGGCCTCAACGTGCTCCGCATCGTCAACGAGCCCACCGCGGCTGCACTCGCTTACGGCCTGGACAAGGGCAAGGAAGACGAACTCATCCTGGTCTTCGACCTCGGTGGCGGAACCTTCGACGTCTCCCTCCTCGAGGTTGGCAAGGACGAAGACAACTTCTCCACCATCCAGGTCCGCGCAACCGCCGGTGACAACCGCCTCGGTGGCGACGACTGGGACAACCGCGTGGTCGAGTGGCTCCTGAGCCAGCTCAAGATCAAGGGCATCGACCTTTCCAAGGACAAGATCGCCCTCCAGCGTCTGCGTGAAGCTGCGGAGCAGGCCAAGAAAGAACTGTCTTCCTCCACCAGCACCAACATCTCCCTCCAGTACCTGTCCGTCACCCCCGACGGCCCGGTCCACTTGGATGAGCAGCTGACCCGTGCCAAGTTCCAGGACCTCACCAAGGACCTGCTGGACCGCACCAAGAAGCCGTTCCACGACGTCATCGCTGAAGCCGGCATCAAGGTTTCCGATATCGACCACATCGTGCTCGTTGGTGGTTCCACCCGCATGCCTGCCGTTTCCGAGCTCGTCAAGGAACTCGCCGGCGGCAAGGAGCCCAACAAGGGCGTCAACCCGGATGAAGTTGTGGCCGTCGGTGCTGCCCTGCAGGCCGGTGTCCTCAAGGGTGAGCGCAAGGACGTCCTCCTCATTGACGTCACGCCGCTGTCCCTTGGCATCGAAACCAAGGGTGGCGTCATGACGCACCTCATCGAGCGCAACACCGCAATCCCCACCAAGCGTTCCGAGACCTTCACCACCGCTGACGACAACCAGCCGTCCGTGGCCATCCAGGTCTTCCAGGGCGAGCGTGAGTTCACCCGCGACAACAAGCCGCTGGGCACGTTCGAACTGACCGGTATCGCTCCGGCACCGCGTGGCGTCCCGCAGGTCGAGGTCACCTTCGACATCGACGCCAACGGCATCGTGCACGTCTCCGCCAAGGACAAGGGCACCGGCAAGGAACAGTCCATGACCATCACCGGTGGAACCGCGCTGTCCAAGGACGACATCGACCGCATGGTCCGTGAAGCCGAAGAGCACGCCGCCGAGGACAAGGCCCGCCGCGAAGCTACGGACACCCGTAACTCCGCAGAGCAGCTCGCCTACTCCGTGGACAAGCTCATCGCCGACAACGACGACAAGCTGCCTGAAGAGGTCAAGACCGAGGTCAAAGCCGACGTCGACTCCCTCAAGTCCGCGCTGGAAGGCACTGACGACGCCGCTGTGAAGACCGCGTTCGAGAAGCTGCAGGCTTCCCAGACCAAGCTCGGCGAAGCCATCTACTCGCAGGCTTCCGCAGCTGACGCTCCGGGTGCAGGTGCCGAAGGCGCTCCGGCCGGTGGTGCAGGCGCAGGTTCGTCCGATGAGGACATCGTCGACGCCGAAATCATCGACGAAGACGAAGCGAAGAAGTAGCCATGCCTCACCACGGCAACGAAGAAGAGCACTCCGAGGGCAACGAGCCGCGCAAACCCGTTATCCGGGACAACCGCAAGGTTGACCCGGAGACCGGGGCGGCCCGCCACCCTGACAACGAAGCTGGCGCTCCGGCCCAAGGCAATGCCGCTCCCACGGATGGCGACGCTCTCTCCCAAGCTGAGGAAATCCTCAACGGGGTAGAGGTGCCGGCCGAGGAATCGGTGGCCCCGGGCGCCGCGGCTGAAGCCCAGGCAGCGGAGCTCCGCAACGACCTCCTCCGCCTTCAGGCTGAGTACGTCAACTACCGCAAGCGCGTGGAACGCGACCGCGCCGTCGCGGGGGAAATGGCCGTCATCGGCGTCCTGAACTCCCTGCTCCCGGTGCTGGACGACGTCGACGCTGCTCGCCAGCACGGTGACCTCGAGGGCGGCCCCTTCGCCGCCATCGCCACCAAGCTGGAGAACGCGCTGAAGACGTACGGCTTGGAGCGTATCTCGGAAACGGGCGTCGAGTTTGACCCCACCATCCATGAGGCGCTCATCCAGCAGCCCGGCGAGGACATTCAGGTTGACACCGTCAGCCAGGTGCTGCGCTCCGGATACCGCTCTGGCGAACGCGTGCTGCGGGCAGCCCAAGTGATTGTGGCTGTCCCGGCGTAACACTCCGCGAGATGGCAGTTTGTGGCAGTGATTTGCACAAACATTGGCATGAACTGCCATCTCGTTCCCCGACGAAAGGAAACGCTCTTGGCCAGCCAGGACTGGGTTGAAAAGGATTTTTACGCGATCCTTGGTGTTGCCAAGGACGCGTCTGACGCGGATATCAAGAAGGCTTACCGCAAGCTCGCACGGCAGTACCATCCGGATACCAATGCCGGGGACGCTGCCGCCGAGAAGAAGTTCAAGGACATTTCGGAGGCGTACTCCGTGTTGTCCAGCCCAGAGGATCGGCAGCAGTATGACGCCATCCGTGCCATGGGCGGCGCAAGGTTCGCTCCCGGTGCCGGTGGCCGCGGAACCCCTGGTGGCAACGGTGGGTTTGAGGACTTGTTCGGTGGTCTGTTCGGCGGTGGGCCTGGTGCCCGGCAGCCCGCCGGTGGCGGCCTCCCTCCAGAGTTTGCCGACCTGTTCGGCGGGGGCTTTGGCAGTGGAGGCCAGACTGGATTCCAGCGGACGCCGCAGAAGGGCTCCGACCGGACAGCGACCACGTCCATCTCTTTTGCCGGTTCCATCCACGGCACAACGGTGAGCCTGCGCGAAAGCAACGGCAACGTGATTGACGTCAAGATCCCGGCCGGAATCAAGGACGGCCAGAAAGTCCGTCAGCGCGGCAAGGGCAACGCCGGACCTGCGGGTAACGGTGACCTCATCATCACCGTGAGCGTCAAGCCGCACGAGTTCTTCCAGCGCGACGGCGACAACATCAGGATCCACGTACCCGTCACGTTCGGCGAAGCCGCACTCGGCGCGACCATCGAGGTGCCCACGCTCGACGGCGATACCGTCAAGGTGCGCGTCCCGGCGGGAACGCCGTCCGGACGTACCCTGCGGGTCAAAGGCCGCGGCGTGAAGACACCCAAGGCGACAGGCGACCTGCTGGTGACCATCGACGTCGCAGTTCCTCAAAACCTTAATAAAGAAGCGGAAGAAGCCGTCAAGGCGTTTGCCGCAGCAACCACTGACGCCGACCCGCGTCGCGACCTGGCCGCGAAAGCCCGGTTATAGGGAGCAGGCATGGGCATCGACGTCAATCAGCCGATCTTCGTGATCTCCGTGGCTGCTGAGCTTGCGGACATGCATCCGCAGACGTTGCGCCAGTACGACCGGCTGGGCATCGTCTCGCCCAGCCGTGCGCCCGGAAAGTCCCGCCGCTACTCCCAAAATGATGTCAACAAGCTGCGGGAGGTCCAGCGCCTCTCGCAGTCCGGCGTCTCACTCGAGGGCATCAAGCGGATACTCGACCTTGAAAATCAAGTGGCGGCGTTGCAGTACCGGGTGACCGAACTCCAGGAAGAACTGTCCCGCCGCCGGTCCCCGATAGACGCACGCATCTTCGCGGCCGGAGCAGCAGGCGACGTCGTCAGCTTGGCGCGCGGCCAGCGACCCCGCGCGAGGTCCCAGGCTGTTGTGGTGTGGAAGCCTCGGCCGGGCGAGAAGCTGTAGCCCTCTTCTCTTGCCACTACAACGGCAAGGTCCGATCCCACCTCACCACAACCACTGCGCCACCGCCCTCGGTCCGGTCCACCTTGGTGACGATTTGGGATTCGGGTGCGCCCATGTCCCTTACTTGCTGCCGGTAGTCCTCAACGCTGCCCACCAAGGACTCGTCTGTCCACTCACCTGGCCGCATCCTGATGGAAATCTCCACGGGCTCCGTGCTGGGGACGAGGAGTTCTTCCGGTTGGGCGGCGTCGCCGGTGGTACTTGCCACGGGCGTGGCGGTGGCGGGGGATGCTCCATCCCTTTCCAACCTCGGGCGCACGGCAGGCCGGGGCTCTCCGGGAGGAACCATCATCCGCATGGCAAACATCACGCAGGCAGCCCCGGACAAGAGTCCTACGGCCACCAGCAATGTCGTGCCTACGGGACCGCGTTTGGAAGTGCTGGGAACCTCGGGGACAGCAACGGCAGTGGCTGTTATGAGGGGGATGCGCTGTGCCATGGAGTGATTCAACTTTCCGTAGGGTGTTTTTTCGTCCGTGTTCCCGGCCGCCCTTGGCGAGGTGAGCCAGAGGTAGATCCAGCCCAATTCAGTGACTGCATCCACCAAGTACATCCTGCTGATTCTTCTCGGTGGGGCGTAGATGAGGTCCACGGCCGCCAATGTTGCCGCCGTGCCGATCCCTATCATTCGTGCCTGCGCCTGGCCGTGTTCTGAGCTACCGGAACGGGCTTGGGCTGCCCCGTTGGTCACCATGAGCCCTGCAACGGTCCTGACGAGCCACTTATCTTTTTTAGGCCCAAAAATCGCTTCGAAGCTCCTCATGTGAACCAAGGGCCACAGCCCATTGACCACGTTGAACGTGCCTTGCAGGCGGGCAAGGCTTTTTCGGTCCATCTTCCCTCCTAGCGTTCCGACGGCGTGGCTGGCGAGCGTCCTTCAATCGTAAGCATGCTTAGCAGCCTATGTAAGGGGTGAGGGGCGCGAGTTCGTGATTCCGCTCTACTGCCTGTGGCCAGACGGACGGAAGGAGCAGATAATGGAGTCATAGCACGGCAAGCAGCGCCCGTGCTGTTGGCTTATGCACCGACGCGACGTTTGCGTCCCTGCTCGCGTGGTGAGTGAGGAAACCCGATGCCGTTGTCGGAGGAAGAACGAAGGACCCTTGAGAGGTTGGAGCGGGATCTCGCTGCTTCGGATCCCGAACTCGCCTTCGAGTTGCAGTCCGGCCGCCCGCGGGGTGCAACGACGCGGAGGATCCTCGGCGCGCTTGCAGTCGTTGTCGGTTTTGGCTTGGTCATCTCGGGAATAGCTACCCAACTGGTCATTCTGGGCGTACTCGGTTTCCTCCTCGCCAGCGCCGGGGCCTACTGGCTCTTCTCGGGGACCTCGCTGCGACGTCGGCTTCGTCGGCGCGGCGAACAGCCGCCCCCCTGAGCCCGCTCTAACGGGGCTTAGGCTCTCCGGACGGCATCACCATTCGCCAGGCATACACAGCAGAAGCACCAACAATTAACCCGGCGACGGCGGCTAGCCACCCTCCGCGACGGACACTGTTACGGGGCGAGTACCCCATCCGCGTCTTTCGGCTTAGTGCCACTGTCGCTTCTTTCACGGCCTTCGCGGCAGTGCGTTGAGCCTGCTTGGCCGCCTTCTTCTTGCCGGTCAGGGTCAGGACAACTCCGTAAACCACTGATGGAACATCGGCATGGTTGATCCGGGTCAACGCCCACCGCACCACTGCATTAGCCTGCGCCGAGGAGCCCTCCGCCGTACGTCCCACCCACTCCCGCGCGAGCTCTTGAACCGCCGGAACGATGCTCTGGGCCCGGCCTACCCGGGCCTGCGTCCTCTTCACGTTGAACTTGTTCATCCGGACTCTGTTCATCGTTAAACCCCTCATCAAAAGTTGCCCCCGTTTGCCAGCGTACGCTGGAGCCGAAGCCTTCAACAGACCGGAGCCTTCAACAGGCCGACCTTCAACAGATACGAGCCAGCGCGCCTCCTGTGAACTTGTCAGGCCGGAAGAATCGATGCCAGTTCCACGGGGTTGTCCAGACCTGCCCACCGGCCGTTCAGCGCGAGCTCGCCCTGGGGCTCGGATGCTGCCGCAAAGTTGGCAGTAACGTCCGCTGTTGCATCGAGGACCCGGGCGACTTTCAGCCTGAAGGTACCCGCGTCAATGATCGTTACATCCTGCCCTGACACCGGCGCCGAAGCGCTTAAGGGGGGAAGGTCGCCGTCGAGCGTCCCGGTTCCCTTCACGGTGACCGTGCTGGGCCGTGGCTCGGGCTCGCCGTCGACGTACTGCACTGCCTCTCCCTGCCCGGTGAGAATGGCCGCGGCGAGGGCTTTGATATATACGGGGTCTGCGCAGGCGTCGTACACCCAGCGCTTCCCCAAGACGGAGTGGTCCATAGTGCCGATGAGCCAATCACCGGCTCCGGCCAGCTCGTACCCGCGGTAGCTAAGGGGGACCTGGTAGAAGTGGCCGCCACTGGTGACGACGTGCGTTTCGAGGCCGACCTCGCCGGCCGGGTCATCAAAGCGGTAAGCCCCCACGAGTTCAGCAGCGCCTTCCTTGATGAACCAGGGCTGCGCTGGCAGGTAACCGGCAATGAGTTCGAGCTTGGACGGGGACAAGGTTGCCTTGTGGATGATCGCCATATGCCCAAGCCTAGGCCAGCGACGCAGGGACGCGAACAGCGGCCGATGCGTGGCCTTGCCCCGGCTCTGATTAGAATCTAAGGGACGTCGACCATCGAGGGAATCATGAAGAAACTCACCACTGTCCTGATCGCTGCCGGGCTGCTTGCCACGGCCTCCGCTTGCTCCGCACCGCAGCTGACCACGGCGGAAACCTGTGACCGCGTAGGCGTCGCCGTATCCAGCCTTTCCAGCAACTCCGGCAAGACTGCCACCGCGCGCGTGGCAAACGCCGTACGCCCCATCGAATCGGTCGCTTCCGATGAGATGAAGTCCGTGGTCACGGCCATCGTGGACTACTCCGATGAAGCCTCCAAAGCGAACCCGGATGAGAACAAGATGGGCACCCTGTCAGCCGCCTACCAGGCCGCAGGAACAAAGTACGGCCAGCTCTGCGCCGCTAAGTAACGCCTAAAGAAGTACTGCTGGAGCGTCTGCCGGGGGAGACATGGCCATGATCGTCGGTTCATGGCCGGTCCCGGTGGCTTCCAGTAGGCTCGCCGGATGATCGAAAATGACGTGCACGCGCGCCTGCTCGCCGCCTATGACGAGCAACTCCGAACGGATGCAGAGGCGTCTGGTGCGATCAACGTCGCTGTCCATGGGCCCCTCCTGCTTGTCACGTTCGCGGGCGGGAACGGCTTCGTGACCTATAGGAATTTGGGCGGCGCGGACGTTGACGCTGTTCGTCAACTGGTCACCGCCGCTATCGAGTACTACAGGGCAGACACCGCCGTCACCCGCGTGGAATGGAAAACGCGAGGGCACGACCGGACTCCTGGGTTGCCTGAGGCCCTTCAGGAGAACGGCTTCGTCCCCGATCCGCCCGAATCGATCATGATCGGCGAAGCGGAGCTGCTTAGCCGCCCTGTTGCCCTTCCCGACGGCGTGACGCTGCGCCAGATGACTGATGAGGCCGATGTTCTTGCCATGTGTGCGATGCAAGCCGAGGTGTTCGGCGATCCGACCTCGGACCACATAGCCGGCGCGCTGCTGCGACGACTCTCGCTGGATGACGGAATGGAGCTGTGGGTCGCAGAGGCGGACGGCCGGATAGTCAGCGCCGGACGCTTGGAGCCGGTTCAAGGGACCACCTTCGCCGGAATCTGGGGCGGGGCTACGCGCCCGGAATGGCGTGGACGTGGCATTTATCGAGCGCTGACCGCCCGCCGCGCCCAGTCAGCGCTCAGCATGGGAAAGACGTTCATCCACAGCGATTCCACCGAGTTCTCCAGGCCCATTCTGGAGCGTTCGGGACTGGTGAAAGTCTCGACGACGACGCCGTACCGCTGGGTACGGCAAACGCCACCGGGTGATTGACCCCGATGGCGTTTGCAGGCGCTGCAGCTGAAGTGAAGCTCAGCAGCGTGGAGCGGGCCTCCTAGTTCTTTGAGTCCCGGTTTCCACGGTTGTCAGAGTTTTTTCCGTCGTTGTGATCGTCTCCGGAGTTGGTGGAGGACACCACCGCGCCGCTCTGCTCGTTCAGCAGGACTTTGTCCTTGCGCTCCTTGTCGAAGTTGAACATCGCGTTCACCGAGCCGGCAGTTGCGTCGGCAGAGCCGTCACCAATCTGGCCGGTGTGCCAGTTGTCCTCGATGAATCGAAGGATGGAGGCCTGGTCGGTCTCGGTGTGGTCCACGAAATTCTTCTTCGAGTACGGGGAGATGACTACCAGCGGCTGGCGGGGGCCGGGGCCACAGCGGTCAGCGTAGTTGCCCGCCATCGGGACACCGGCCGATGCGGCACTTTGGCACCACGCGGCGTCGTCCGATGTGTTCGAGGAGTTCTTCACCTTGGCGGCGACATGGTCGTACCAGCCGTCGGAATCGTCGTAGGCAAGCACAACCGCAGTGTCCTCCCAGTTCTTGGACTTCTGGATTGCGTTCACGGTGTTGGTCACGAACTTTTGTTCATCGAGCGGGTCGGAGTAACCGGCATGCCCGTCCTGGGACATGCCTCCCTTGAGGAACGACACAGCCGGCAGGTTGTCAGTGTTGACCACTTTGTTGAAGTCGGTGAGGTCGTACTGGTGGTTGGCTTGGCCGTTGTGGCCGATTTCGGCCACGGATGCCGGGGCCAAGTGGTGCGGGTTCGCCGTGGAAGCGTAGTACTGGAACGGCTGGTGGTGCGGCGAGTAGTCGACGACGCTCGCGCCTGCAACGTTCGTGTGGGTGGACAGGCACGACGCCGGAGAAGTTGCCGTAGCGGCAGTGGTGGGGGCGAAACCCCCCTGGAACCAGCCCCACGATGTGCCCTTGGCGTTGAGCAAGTCACCGATGTTCTTGCCAGTCATGCCGGCGAGGTTGCCGGGCTTGGGGTTGGTGTGGCTGCTGTTGGAGCAGTCGTCATAGACGGGATCGGGATCGTTGATAACGGTGCCGACGCCGGTGGCATCCGGTTGGCGAACGGCGCTGGACCCGCCGGCCGGGGTAGCTACGGGCTGCCCTGCCGGAGTGTATTCCTTGACGCCGTGGGTTTGTCCTGAAATCAGGTTCAGCGCGCCGGGGGTGGACGGGCCAAAGACGGTGCTGAAGTGGTTGTCACTCATGGAGTAGTTCTGGGCGTAGTTCCAGATGCCCGTGACGGTGTTTCCGTCGTAGTAATCCATGGTGAGCCCGGGGCGGCCATATTGGTTGGTCCCGCAGGCATCGCGGCTGGTGAAGGGGACGAACATGTCCATTGCGCCGCCGTTGTACGCTTTCTGCTCTGCTGTGTACCCATGGTCCTGGTCGCAAGTGACAGCCTGCATGGGTGAAAGACGGGCAGGTTGGACCGAGTTGGGGTTCTTCGGCGCCAGCAGGCCGGCGTTTGCCAAGGTGTTGATGTCCTTGGGGGTGTTTTTGGCGGCCGTGAAAGCCGTGGCCGGCGCGCCGGTGCCCTGCTGGGTTTCGCCTGGGACGTTGGCGGCTTGGGGGTACGTGGCGAAGTAGTGGTCGAAAGAGACGTTCTCCTGGAAAATCACCACCACGTGCTTGATGGGCGTTGCAGTCCCGCCGTGGTTTTCACCGGCGACGGCGGGGCCCGCGCCCATCCCCACCAGGCCGGCGGTCAAAGCCGAAGCGGCTAACGCAGTGGCTCCTGCCGCGGCGGCTATCCGCTTCCGCGTAAGTGCTTGTACTGGCATGCGATGTCCAATCATTCTTGTCGTGACCCGAGAGTGGGGTGATGTGGCCTCCGCGACGTTACGCGCCAGCCATTAACCCACTGGGACCCTGGAGTGAACAAAAGGTTGCCGCGGCCGGAAGCAGTAATCTAAAGCGGTCATCGCCGGACAAAAGACCTGTTGAAGGAGATCGCTATGACCACTGTTGCAGTACTAGGTGCAGGTGCCCTCGGAGGGGCCATGGCTGTCCGTTTGGCCGAGGGAGGTTATGACGTTCGCTTGTGGAACCGAACCGCATCGAGGGCGGAGGATGTGGCCGCAGGGTCGGACAAAGTCACAGCCGCACCCACCGTTGCGGAGGCGGCAGCGGAGGCCGACGTCGTGCTGACCGTACTGCGGGACGGGCCCGCGGTGGCGTCCATTGCAGAAGAGATGCTTCAGGCCATGCGACCGGAAGCCATCTGGGCCCAGGTCAGCACCGTAGGACCGGTCATGGCCCAAAGCCTTCGGGAGTCAGCGGCCAGCCACGGTATTGGCTTCCTCGATGCACCGGTCTCCGGAAGCACACCCCAAGCCAGCCAGGGTGCGCTGCTGTGGCTTGTCTCAGGCCAGGACAACGCCGTGGGCATTGCGCGCCCGGTCCTGGAGCGGCTGGGCAAGGAAGTGCGGGTTGTCGGCGGGGATCTGGAGGCCAGCGCCCTCAAACTGGCCGTGAACACGTGGCTGGCAGCATCAACGGTGGCGATCGCCGATGTCCTGAAAGTGTGCGATGCCTTGGGTGTCTCACACGAGGAGATGGTCACAACGCTCCAAGCAACGCCGTTGGCAATGCCTTTCGCTTTCGCCAAGATCGATCTGATGGAGAAGCGCGAATATCCCGCAGGCTTCGCGGTCGACCTCGCACTCAAGGACGTGGACCTGACCTTGGCCGACGGCAAACTGGACTTGCCGTTCCTGGAAGCAGTGCAGGAACGCCTGAAGGCGGCCATCAGCGCAGGTCACGGCCGGGACGACGTCGCGGCGGTGTACGAAGGGTAAGGAAGAACCCGTACGCTGGGACCTACTCCGCGAACAGTGCTGCCAAGTCGTCCGCCGTCAACGATCCACCGGCCATCGCGTCGCCTTCCATCACGTCCGCGAACAGCTGCGATTTCTTGGCCTTCAAGGCCATGACCTTCTCTTCGATGGTGTCCTTCGCTACCAGCCGGTACACCATGACGTTCCGGTCTTGGCCTATGCGGTGGGTACGGTCCACAGCCTGAGCCTCCGACGCCGGGTTCCACCAAGGGTCGAGCAGGAACACGTAATCAGCCTCGGTCAGGTTGAGTCCGAAGCCGCCGGCCTTCAGCGAAATCAGGAACACCGGAGCCGTGCCGTTCTTGAACTCGCTCACCACATCGCCGCGGTTCCGCGTGGAGCCATCGAGATAGCAATACTCCACCCCTTCAGCGTCCAAACGGTCGCGGACTTTGCCCAGGAAACCGGTGAACTGGCTGAATATCAGTGTCCGGTGGCCCTCGGAGATGACGTCTTCGAGTTGCTCGAACAGCACGTCCAGCTTCGAGGATCGAACGCCGGAGAGCGATGAATCCACCAATGACGGGTCAAGGCTCAACTGCCGGAGCAACGTCAACGACTGGAAAATCGTGAAGCGGTTCTTGTTGACGTCATCAATGAGGCCCAGGATTTTCTGCCGTTCGCGCTGCAAGTGGGTCTGGTAGACCTTCTGGTGCCGTGGGTTGAGCACCACTTCAAGTACTTGCTCCTGCTTGGGCGGCAGGTCCTTGATGACTTGCTCTTTGGTGCGGCGCATCATCAGCGGACGGACCCGACGCCGGAGCTTACCCAGTTGCGCGGAGTCCCCGTTCTTTTCCACGGGCTTTTGGTAGTTCTCGGCGAAACGCTTGGGGCTTGGGAACAGACCCGGCGCCACAATCGAGGTCAGCGCCCAGAACTCCATCAGGTTGTTCTCCAGCGGCGTGCCGGTGATGGCCAGCTTGAAACGGGCCGGCAGTTTGCGGGCACACTGGTACGCCTTGGACTGGTGGTTCTTCACGAACTGCGCCTCGTCCAGCATCAGCCCGGCCCAGTGGAAGGACGCGTAGGCATCGTAGTCAATGCGGAACAAGGCATAGGAGGTAATGACGACGTCGGCACCGGCCAACGCTTCCGCCGGCGCCAGGCCGCTCTTGGCGAAAGTTTCCCCAACGGTCCGCACCACGAGTCCCGGCGCGAACCGCTCCGTCTCCAGCGCCCAGTTGCTGACGACACTGGTGGGCGCCACCACGAGGAAAGGAGCCCGCGGCGGTACTTCCGCAGCATCCTTCGCAGCATCCTCCGCTGCCAGATCCTTCGCGGCGCACATCAGCGCGATCGCCTGGACCGTCTTACCAAGGCCCATGTCATCGGCCAGCACGCCGCCGAGGCTGTGCTTGTACAGGAAGCTGAGCCAGTTGAACCCTTCCAGCTGGTACGGACGCAGCTCAGCGTTGAGGCCGGCCGGCAGCGGAAGCCCGGTCACGCCGTCGTCGAGCAATCCACCCACGGCCTCGCGCCACGCGGCAGCCTGCTCGTCAACGATGCCGAGCTGCGCGAGTTCGTCCCAGAGCCCGGCTTGGAAGCGGCTGATCTGCAGGGTTCCGTCCTTGTTGTCCGGGTTGTCCTGCAGGGACCGGGCCTCGTCGATGAGGGCCCGCAGTTGGTGAAGTTCGGGGAGGTCGAGCGAGAAGTAGGCGCCACTGGGCAGCAGCATGCGGGTCTGGCCGGCTGCGAGGGCCGAGAAGACTGCCGCGAAAGAGACGGGTTCGCCTTCGAGCGTGATCACAATGCCGAGATCGAACCAGTCACCGCTGGCCGTTTCCTTGGTGGAAATCGACACGACGGGAGCTTCTTCGGCCTCTCGGTAGTCAGCGATGTCGCCGGAGGTTTCCACCACGACGTCTGGCAGGTCCTTGAGTGCGGGCAGCACCTCCTCCGTGAACGCCAGCGTGTCCAAGCCGCTCAGTTCTGCCGAGGCCGCCAACCTCGGAGCGCCCCAGCCGCCAGTGGACGATTCCGCCAACGCGGACACCACATCCCACGGCCGCCCGAGGGACTCCAAGATGCGCTCTTCCTCGGGGTCGTCACGGTACCCGCGATCATCCGGGTGGCGCCAGAGCGGCTGAGCTGTGACGAGCGTGCCGGACTTGTAGTGCCACTCCCAGTGCAGCCGGACTTTGTGGTCGTTGCCGTAATTCGCGAGGAGGGACAGCGTGGGAAGGGCAAGGGTAGGCAGCTCCACGGAGTCATCCGCAGCCTGCACGGCCGTGGACTGCCGCAGCTTCGGGTAGAACGAGGTCAGGAACCGGCCCTCGTCCTCCGCCGGAATCTGAAGCGTTTGGCCGTCGGTCACGAATTCCAGCAACTCATCGGTGATGCCACCCTCGATCGGCGCAAGGGTGATGAGGTTGTTCAGTTGCGGGACGCCGGGCAGCGATTCGCCGGCATGGGTGAAGAAGATGCCGTTGGCCGGCTTACCGAGGAAGCCCACGGTTCCCGCATCAATCGAGTGACCGTTAACGGTGATCGATGGCGCGAGCTGCAGCCCGCCGTCGTGCGTTGTGTTGACCGGGCTAGCCGGCTCGGTCGCCTCGGTGCCCACCCGCGCCAGGCTAAGTCCGACGACGGCGGGTTGGGTCTCGACGCGGACAGGCTCGCTACCAGCCGAGTGGATGAGGGGGATGCCGGCTTTGGTGGCGTCGGCGAGTAATGTCCAGAGGTTTTTGGCCGCAAAGTCGTTCAGGCTCAACCACATGGCGCCCGATGGTTGCTGGCGTCCGTTGCTGGAGCCGTGGGCGGCGAGGAATGTTTGGAGCCATTCGACCTGGACCTCGTTGAATTCGCGCCGGAAGCTGATGTAAGTCAGGTTGTTCCACGAGACATCGCCGCGAATCCATTTACCTTTGGCGCCCATCATCACGGGACGGGCCTTGAGTTGCCGGACGCTGCGCATGGGGTCCCGGCGGCCTGTGTAGGAGAAGTGGGCGGCCGGCTCTTCAACCTCGAACTGAAGGGCCAGCTGGATTCCTGCCGCGCTTGGGGCAGCAGTGGGCTTGGTGATCAACCTGTTGAGGGCCTGTTCCCAAGCGGGACGTGCCGTGGCGTTGCGCTGGGGCCGTGCGGTTTGGACTCCCGGAGCCTGGGATAGAAGTTGCGCCCGAATAGTGGGATGGTCTTCGGCGGTGAACAGCAGGGCCGCCACGTGCTTGCAATCCTTGCGGACCGGGCAGCTGCAAATACCTACCGTGCAGCTCCAGCCGCTGGGCTTGCGGACCAATTTTGCCGACGTCGAATATGGCTGGGGACCGCTGCCGCGGACTTTGCCCAGCAGGAGGCCGGTGCCCGCATCGAACGTGATCCCGGTGACCCGGCTTCCCATGGCATAGGCCAGTCCGGCCGCGAGGGAGCGGTCGTTGATAGCAGGAGTCTGTATGGCCAGTTCCCAGGTTTCGTCTGTGTGGGACGGCATGCGTCGGGCTACTTTCGGCAGGAGGTTATCTGTTCAATCTTAGTCAGCCCGGGACCGCCCCCAAACTTCGCCCACCGTTAACCCCAACCTCGTTTGCCGCGCCACTGCCCCGCGTACGTTGAAAGTGTCCGGAGCACCATGAGCTTTTAGCAGTGAGGATTTCCCATGACTACCAACCAGTACCCCGTCGTCCTGAGCAAGGCCAGCCTTGAAGCCGGCAACGCGGAGGTTGTGGACTCCAACGTCACCGTGGTGAACGGGATGTACCAGGAACTCCTCAACAGTGACGAAATCGCTCCAGCGGCGCTGAACAGCTACTTCGTGGACTTCTACTTAACGCAGGCCCTGTCCGGTGGGTTCGCGCAGTACGTCTTCACCGCACCCGAACGGGAAGAAGTAGATGCTTTCGTAAGGGCCGGTTTGGAAGGCATGGGCGCAACGCGGCACTTGGACCTGTTCAACCGGACTGCCGCCGCCTTCGACGCGCTGAGCGAGGACGAAGCGGAGGCCTATCTAGACGGCGAACTGGACGAGTCGGAGATGCCGGTTGCTGCCGTCGTGCTGCTTGATGAGCTGAACGGTCAGTTCGAAGGCCTGTTGGAGGAAGAGGACATCATCGACCTCAACGCCGCCTACCTTCGTGGCCAGTCCGAGCTTCTGGTTCTTACTGACGAAGAGATCGAAGCGCACATCGCCGAACGGGTTGCACAGATACCGGACCTCGCCGAGCGCCAAGCCGAAGCGGACGAGGAAGCCCTCGCCAGCGCCCCCGAGTTCGAGGTGATCATCCGCGAACTGTGCGATGTGGCTGGCTACGCCTTGGAAAAGATCACCATGGGTGACCCGAACTACGACCACGACGGCGTGACCACCCTCGCCTGGCATTTCTCCACCGACCACGGCGACTACATCATGGTGGAAGAGGACGAGGAAGCCTTCATGATCCACCCGGAGACCAAGGAGATCATCGCCGCCGTTGAGTTCGAAGAGTCCGAGTTCGCTGACGCGTAGTGCTTCCGCGTTGCCGCTCAGTACCCGGAGGTCGCCGAACCCTTGACCATCTCGCCGCTCGGGCTCACCAGGTACCAGACGCTGCCGACTCCTTGTCCGAGGACATCGCCAGGTGCCTTGTCCTTGGAGTAGTAGTACAGGGGCATCCCGTTGAGGGTCACTTGCTTCTTGCCGTCCGGAGTTGCGATGGTGCCCACGGTTCCCGTGACCCCGTCAACGGCAGGGGTGGCCGACGTCGTCGTCAATACCGGCCACAGGGCCAAGCAGGCTCCGGTGCAAGCGCTCTTACCCGAGTCCTTGACGTCCTTGGTGAAGAAGTACAGGCTCATGCCTTTGCTGTCCACCAGAATTTGCCCGGCACTTGAGGAGGCAACTTTCAGTTCGGCCCCGGAACTGGACGGTGCTGCGGAACTGGAACTGGAATCCGAACTCGAACTGGAACCCGAACTCGACGACGCCGGTGGTGCTGCGGAGGAGCCGGCGCTGGTCCCGGAACTGTTTCCGCATCCGGCGAGGGCAGCGGCGAGGACAAGTGCACTGAACCCGAGGCTGAGTTGCTTTTTCATCTCTTGCTCCTTTGACGAGCCGGCCGGGATGGGCTGGCACTACCCCCTATGACGCCAAGGGGGGAAGAATGGTTCACGGGTGGTGAACCTTTTCCTGACCGGCTGCGTCTTATAGGCAAGAGCGGTGGAAGGGATCGCAGCGGAGGTGGGTATGGCCTTAGACGAAGACGTGGTTGCGGCGATCTACAGAGATCACGGGACAGCGCTGAAACGCTTCGTGCTCAGCTGTACCTCGGACACGCACATGGCGGACGACGTCGTTCAGGAAACCATCCTCAAAGTGTGGCAACACGCCCCACAAATCACCGGCAGCCTGCGCAGCTACCTCTTCCGGACGGCCCGCAACGTCATCATCGACAACTACCGCAAATCCCAGAGGCGGCCGCACGAAACCGGGGAGCATGACCTCCCGGACCACGCCGCTACCGAGCGGGTGGACGAACTCCTGAACCGTGTGCTCATGGAGGAGGCCCTGCTGCGGCTCAGCCACGAACACAGGGAGGTCCTGGTGGCCCTCCACTATCAGCGGTACACCGTCGCCGAGGCAGCATTACAGCTGAACATCCCCAGCGGCACGGTGAAATCCCGGGCCTTCTATGCAGTGAAGGCCCTTCGAACGATCCTTGACGAAATGGGGGTGGAACGGTGAGCGTTGACTCTGTCCACCAATTGTTGGGAGCCTACCTGCTGGGCGGCCTGGACCCCGTAGAAGAGCGGGCGTTCACAGACCATCTCGCCGATTGCGCCGAATGCCGCGGTGAGTTGGAAGGCCTCGAAAGCCTGCCGGCGTTGCTCGACGCCCTGCCCGCCGCGGACGCCATCGCCCTCACGTCCAGCGGCCACGCCAGCGCGCCGCTTTCCCTCGTGGAAGCCGAAATGGTCCCGGAGGCCATCCTCGTGGACCTCTCTGCGCAAAGGAAAAAGTCACGACGCCGGTGGTCCGCTTTGGTGGGTGCGGTTGCCGCGGCCTGCTTGGCAGCGGGCGTCCTCGGCGGCCCGTTGCTGAACCAACCACCGAAGCCCGACGCAAGCTACTCGGTGCAAGCAGGCAACGGTCTGCAACTCACCGTCGCCATGGTGAAGAAGACCTGGGGCACCGAACTCGACGTCGACGGCAAAAGCATGCCCTTGGCCGGAACGCTGTATCTCTGGGTGAAGGGCCGTGACGGCGCCGAGGAGCTTACCTGCGGCTGGACTGCCACGCCGAGTGGTCGGATCAAGGTAACGGGCGCGACGCCGGTCCAGCTGGCGGGGATTGCTGGCGTGGAACTCCGGGATGAGGCGCAGAAGACCGTGGCGTCGATCTCAGTGCCCTAAGTCGATCTCGGTGCCTTAACTCGGGCTAGATCTTGCGGTAGGTCAAGTCGAAAATCATGCGGCCAGCCTCGTGCGCTTTGTTCTCAAAGCTGGTCCGGACGCGGCCCTCGAAGCGCGGAGCCCAGCCGCCTTCCTCGTCCACGCCTTCGTTCGGCCCGGTGTGCTCGGTGCTGACAGGAGCCCGGCCCTCGCGGACGGGCGCCCCACCCACCACGGATTCGACGCCGGACTGCCACACTTGGGTCAGCGGGCTGTCCTCGCCGCTGCGCTCGCCGTCGTGCATGTTTTCGAAGTCCGGCGACCCAGCGAGGACCTCGCGAACGTGGACCGCGTAGTTGGACCAGTCGGTGGCGATACGCCAATACCCGCCCTTTTCGAGGGCCTTGGCAGCAACGGCTGCGAAGGCAGGCTGAATGAGACGACGCTTGTGGTGGCGGGCCTTGTGCCACGGATCCGGGAAGAACACCCACAGTTCACTGACTGAGCCTTCCGGGAGCATGGACTCAAGGACCTCGGGCGCATTTGCTTCCACCACGCGCACATTGGTCAGCCCGCGGCTGTTGATCTTGATGATGGTGTTGGCCAGCCCCGGGGTGTAGACCTCCACGGCGAGGAAGTCCTTGTCCGGGTTCTGTTCGGCGGCGTGGACAACGGCGTCGCCCAGTCCTGATCCGATCTCCACGATCAGGGGAGCCTTCCGCCCAAACACCGCCTCGGCGTCGAACGTGTAATCCGGGTGCACCGAGGTGTTGGCCACGTGCCGGGGGACCTGGATGGCCCAGCGCTCAGCATGCTCTTCCCACGCAGCTTGCCTGCGACCCTGCAAACGGGTGCCTCGACGCACAAAGCTGACAGGCCGGCCACCGTAGGTACCGAAGGAAGCTTGGCTGCCGGGCGTGATGGGGCGCGGGGAATCTGGGGTTTCACTCATCCATTCCAGAATACTTGGCTTCGGGTGCCCGACGTGGAACGGGGTGGAAGGGGGCACGCTGACACAATGGGAGGCGTGACTTCCTCGAAGAACCCTGCGCACCCCGGGAAATCCATCCGGCCCGAGATCGCCGTGGATGCCGAGATCGATGAAGAACCAGCGGCGGATCCTACGAGGCTCAACGGTAAACGGGGCTTGGTATACCTCGGTATTTGCCTTGTCCTGATCGGCTTGAACCTCAGGACGGTCTTCTCGAGTTTCTCGGCCGTGCTTCCGGAGATAATGTCCGACGCCGGCCTGCCGGGCTGGTCGCTGGTTGTGCTCACCACGGTGCCGGTCACGTTGCTCGGGGTCTTCGCGCCTCTTGCGCCCGTCCTTGCCCGCAGGTTCGGTGCGGAACGTGTGCTTTTGGGAGCCATGGCGGTGCTCACAGTCGGGTTGCTCGTCAGGCCCCTGGACCTCCCCGGGGTGGGTCACTTGCCGGCCCTCCTCCTTGGGACCGCCGAGTGCGGGGCGGCCATCGCGTTGTGCAATGTGTTGCTTCCGGGCGTGGTCAAGCGGGACTTCCCGCAGCGGCTCGGCTTGATGGGCGGGCTGTACACCACAGCGATTTGTGCCTCGGCTGCCCTCGGTGCGGGCTTCACGTACCCGATCTTCACGGCAACCGGCCACTGGACCTCGGCGCTGTGGTTCTGGGCGCTGCCTGCCGCCGTCGTGCTTTTGCTGTTCCTGCCCCTGGCGGTCCGCCAGCATCCCGTCCGTCATCAGGCTGTAGGCGGTGGCGTTAACGTGTGGCGTTCGGCCGTGGCATGGCAGGTGACCATCTTCATGGTCCTCCAGGCGATGATGTCTTTCAGCGTTTTCGCTTGGCTCGCACCGATTCTCCGGGACCGTGGGGTGGATGGCGGAACGGCCGGGTTGATGGTCTCAGTGTCCATCGTGCTGCAGATGCTGGGCTCGTTGTTCGCCCCGGCCCTGGCTGCCAGGCTCAAGGACCAGCGGGTGATCAATGCCGTGGTGGCGTTGATGACCGGTGGCGGTTTTGCCCTCAGTATCTTCGGCCCCCCGGAGTTCATTTGGGTCTGGACGGGGCTCAATGGGTTGGGGCAGGGGTCGCTGACCGCCGTCGCCCTCACCATGATCATGGTCCGCACCCGCGATGCCCACACGGCTGCGCACTTGTCCGGGATGATGCAGGGGGTCGGGTACGGAGTGGGCTCGGCGGGGACCTTGATGGTGGGGCAGTTGCACCAAGCAACGGGCGGGTTTGCGGCCGCCGGAATCCTGTTCCTGGTGGTTGGATCACTCGGTGCGTTCTTCGGCTACCGCGCAGGCCGGGATCGCTTCGTTTAACGTTGCCAGGCCCGCTCTGCACCCTAAAACTCCAAAGAAGGGTGCAGAGCGGGCCTCACAACAGCAAGAACTTACAGGGTGAGGTCCTTGCCCTTGGTTTCGGCGATGGAGAAGGCAAACCCAATACCCACCAGCAGCAGGATCACCGCGTAGACGTTGAACAGGTAGCCCTGCCCGACGCTGCCAAGCCAGGTCTGCAGGTACGGTGCCGTACCGCCGAACACGGCGACGCAGATGGAATACGGGACACCGACGCCGATGGTGCGGATGTGGGTGGGGAACAGCTCGGCGTAGACGGCCGGAACGATCGCGGCGCTGCCTGCGATGAAGAACAGCATCACCGACATGGACACGGCCAGCTGCCACGGCGAATCCTGGAGCAGCCAGGTCATGGGGAAGTGCAGCAACGCCGCACCTGCAGAGGAAGCAATGATCACGGGCTTGCGGCCAATGCGGTCGGACAGCTTCCCCCAGAACGGCAGGGCGGCAATGAACACCACGTTTCCGATGACGCCCGCCCAGAGTGCTGCACCGCGGTCCATCTTCAACGACGACGCAGCGTAGCTCGGTGCCACGACTCCCCAGATGTAGTAGACAACGGTGAGCCCCACAGTCAGACCGACCACTTGCAGCGCCTGCTTGCGGTACTTCACGATCTGCGGCCACATCGGCAGCCGCTTCTCCTTGGGAGCCTCAGCTGTGAATGCGTGGGTTTCCTTCATCTTGGCCCGCATGAACAGGGCGTAAATGCCCAGCGCCCCGCCGATCAGGAACGGCACCCGCCAACCCCAGGCGTTCATATCGCTCTTGCTGAGCACACCGGTGAGTATCGCACCGAGCAGAGTACCCGCGAGGATGCCCGCCGTGCCGGACGTATAGATCAGCGTGGCCCAAAAACCGCGGTGCTCCTTGGGTGCCATCTCCGAAAGGTACGTTTGCGACGACGGCAACTCACCACCGTGAGCCAGGCCCTGGATGAGCCGTGCGATCAGCAGCATCACCGAGGCGAACGCACCAACCGCTTGGAATGTCGGCGCTATGCCGATCAGCAGGCTGCCCACGGCGCCGATCGCGACGGCGATGGTCATCGACGTCTTGCGGCCAACCCGGTCTCCGATCCACCCGAAGACGAACCCGCCGAAGGGCCTGGCCACGAATCCGACGGCGAAAATCGCCAACGTGGACAGCACGGCCGACGTGGGGTCGGTCTGGCTGAACAGGGCGCTCGCGATGAACGGCGAGAACGTGGCGTAGATCGCCCAGTCGTACCATTCCACGGCATTGCCGATCCCTGTTCCGACGAGCGTGCGCAGATGCGACTTGTGGACCTTGACGTCGGGGGACGTTCCTACGGTGGCGGTCATGTGCTTCTCCAAGGTAAGCGGGGCTGGGGATGTTAGTTGCCGGCGAGGGCGGCGATGCGGGACACGGCGAGTTCGGCATAGAGCGCCGCACCGTCGGTGAGGACGCCGTCGTCGAACGTTGCGTACGGCGAGTGGTTGAAGGGCGACGTCGCGTGGTCGGCGCCCGGGGGGACGGCGCTCAGGCCCACGAATGTTCCGGGAACTTCTGCCAGGACGCGGGAGAAGTCCTCGGAGCCGCTAAGTGGCGTGGCCATCCGGGTGTGCCGGGATTCCCCGAACAGCCCCTCGATCACTTTCGCTGCCGTGGCGGTCTCATCTTCGCTGTTGATGGTGAGCGGATACTCTTCCTGGTAATCCACATCCACCTCCAAGCCGTGGGCTGCGGCGATCCCTTCGAGCAGCCGTGGTACTACGTCCATCATCTTCTGCCGGGACGCCTCTGAGAAGGTGCGGATGGTGGCTTCGATCCGGGCGGTTTCGGGGATGACGTTCCGCTTGGTGCCCGCGTGCAGCACGCCAACGGTGAGGACGACCGGATCGAACATGTTGAACTGACGGGTCACCATGACTTGCAAGGCGGTCACCATCTCCGCCGCGGCTGTCACCGGGTCTTTGGCTGAATGGGGAGCCGAGCCGTGGCCGCCGGCGCCCAGCACCGTGACTACCAGTCCGTCGGAGGAGCTGAGCATGACGCCCGGCTTGGTCACGAACTGCCCATGCCGTTCCATGGAGGAGAAGACATGCATTCCATAGGCTGTGTCCGCCCGTTTGCCTGCTGCGTCCAGGACGCCTTCCTTGATCATGTAGCTGGCGCCGTCGTAACCCTCTTCCCCGGGCTGGAACATGAGGACGACGTCGCCGGCCAGCTGATCACGACGTTCGGCGAGTAGCGTTGCAGCCCCGGCGAGCATGGAGGTGTGGAGGTCGTGGCCACAGGCGTGCATGGCACCGTCCACGCGGGACGTGTAGTCCACGCCGGTGCTTTCCTGCACGGGGAGCCCGTCCATGTCCGCCCGCAGCAACACCACCGGCTTCTCGGCTGAGGAATGCTCCGCGCCACCGCGCAGCACTGCTGTTACCGACGTCGTCTCCTGGCCCAAGGTGATCTCGAACGGGAGTCCGTCCAGTGCCTTGAGGACCTTCTCTTGCGTGCGGGGCAGTTGCAGGCCGATCTCGGGTTCGCGGTGGAGTTCGTGGCGGAAACGGACGATGTCGTCCGTGAGTTCCTTGGCATCGGTGGCGATGGACATGCAGTGCTCCTGGTCTCTGGCTATTTGGTTCCTCATGCCATTCTGTGGTGACCTGCTTCACAATTTCTGAAACATCTGGAAATACGCACTTTTGCTCTTGAGTGGCCCGATTCGTGCACCGCCCTGCGAGAATGGAGGGATGGAGCTCAGCGAAGAAGATTTGCGTTTGGTCAACGCCTTACAAATTTCGCCCCGCATCAGTTGGTCCGACGCCGGCGAAGTCCTGGGTGTCCACGCCACCACGCTGGCCTCGCGATGGGACCGATTGCGCTCCTCTGGTGCCGCCTGGACCACGGCCCACCTCATGGGAGATCCCAAGGACATGTGTCTGGCCATGGTGGACATCGATTGCGAAATGCACCTCAGGCCGGAGGTCACCGCAGCGGTGGCCCAACTGCCCGAAGTCATTACAGTGGAAGAGGCGGCCAGCAACAGGGACCTCACCCTGACGGTCATCACCCAGGACCTGGACCAGCTCAGCACAAGCTTGTTGCCACGGCTCAAAGCGATCAAGGGACTCACCAAATATCACACGGCCCTCTGCACCCGAATCCACACCAGCGGCTACGCTTGGCGTCTCAACGTCCTCACCCGCGCCGAGCAGCAGGCGCTCCGAGCACTCGCCGGTCCCGAGTCGGCCAACCCCTCCGCCCCCGACGCCACCGTGGTCCCGCTGCCCGAGAGCCACCTCGCGCTCATTCCCTTCCTGGCCCGGGACGGCCGCGTCACCGCTGCAGAGATAGCGCGTGCCCTCGGCAGGAATCCGGCCACGGTTCAACGCCAACTTGGGAGGGTGCTGGCCAGCCGAATGCTGTCCTTCCGTTGCGAAATCGCCCAGCAATTCTCCGGTTTCCCCGTCACGGTGCAGTGGTTCGCCAACGTTCCTGCAGGCCAGCACGAGGCAGCAGCCACCGAGCTGCGTGCCGTTCGCAACGTGCGGTTCTCAGCGTCCACCACCGGCCGCACCAACTTCACCATGATCATGTGGCTGCGTTCATTGGCCGAAGTCATGGATATGGAGCTGGCCGTTCAGCAGCGTATCCCCGGCATCCAACTCGTGGAGAGCGTGGTCATGCTGAACACCGCCAAACGCGTCGGCTGGATGTTGAATCCCGACTCGACCGCAACGGGAAAGGTTGTCCCTCCCTACGGAGAGTTGCTGCCCGCCGGCGTCTAGCAGCGTTTGGTGGCCTTCAGGACCGTGTCCAGGATGGTGGCCGGTTCGCCTCCGGGACCGATCATTGTGCGCTCCCGACTGGTCAGGACGTCCACGCGCCACGGCCCTTCGTGCAGCCGCAGCCCGCCCTCCGGCCGCAGTTCTTCCGCCAACTGCTCCGGCGTAAAGAATGCCGCGGTGTCATGATGGTGGCTGCTCCACGGCGGCAACCCGTGCGGGTGGTGCCCCACCACCAGCAGCGTCCCGCCCGGAGCCACGGCTGCTGCGGCCGAGGCCAGAGAATCGCGCCAAGACAACAAGGGCGAGTGCAGGAACTGTGCCGAGACCAAATCAAAGACAGGCTCGGGCACCCACTCGGTTAGATCCTGTTGCTGCCAGGTGATCCGTTCAGCATGGCCCGCTTCCGCTGCATGCGCGGCCCCCCGTTCAAGCGCGACGGCGGACACGTCCAGCGCGGTCACGGTCCAACCTTGCTCGGCGAGCCAGAGGGCGTCCGCACCTTCGCCGCAGCCCAGATCGAGTGCCCTGCCCGGCTTCAGGTCACGCGCCTCGGCCACCAGTTGCGGGTTCGGGTTTCCGCTCCATACTTTCGGGCGTTCCCGGTACATCCCATCCCACATGTCCACGGCGTTCTCTGCGTCCTCGTGGAGATTGAGTCCTCCCGGACGGAGACCGCCGACGTAAGTATCGCCGTCGTCGTGCGTGTGTTCAGTCATGAACCAAGACTGCCGTGAGTCCCGGATGAAGGGCAACGCCTATAGCCATATTTGGCAGGTTCCTCCACCCCCAACTCGTTGTGGGGCCTACTCTGCACGCTTGGTGCGCCCGGAACCCTGTAGAGCGGGCCCCGCAACGGGGGTGGGTCTGTTGTGGGGCCTACTCTGCACGCTTGGTGCGCCCGGAACCCTGTAGAGCGGGCCCCGCAACGGGAGGGCAGCGACGGCGATGCGGGGTCAGGCACCCGGTACTGCTAGACTGGACTTACTTGATGTGCGGTGACGCCCTGAAGCAGGTGGCCTAATAGGCTGCGCGGCGGGGCATTTTTCATGTGAGAGGCACATCCTGCGTCGATGAACGCGTTCCATTTGGTCCCGGCCCCCGCTGCTGAAGCGAACCGGTAGACCACCTGAATTTTCCTCGGCGAACCCCTGGCCCAACCGGCGTCGGGGGCCGATGTCCGCATGTGGACACCGCCCGAAAGACATTAGTACATGACTACTTTTGCTGCCCTTGGCACACCCAAGCCCATTGCTGAATCCCTCGCTGCAGACGGCATCGAAGAGGCATTCCCCATCCAGGTGAAGACCCTTCCGGATACGCTCGCAGGCCGCGACGTCCTGGGCCGAGGCCGCACCGGCTCCGGCAAGACCATTGCTTTCGCTATCCCGCTCGTGGCCCGCTTGGCCGAGCGCGAAGCAAAGCACTTCCGCAAGCCGGGACGCCCCATGGGCCTCGTGCTTGCACCGACGCGTGAACTGGCAACCCAGATCAACGCCACCATCGAGCCGTTGGCCAAGGCTATGGGCCTGAACACCACGGTTATCTACGGTGGCATCTCCCAAGCCCGCCAGGAAAAGGCGCTGCGCGCCGGCGTCGACATCGTCATCGCCTGCCCGGGCCGCCTCGAAGACCTGATCCGCCAGCGCATCCTCACCCTCGAGGCTGTTGAGATCACCGTGCTGGACGAGGCCGACCACATGGCAGACCTCGGCTTCCTCCCGGTAGTCAAGAAGCTCATGGACATGACCCCCACCCAGGGTCAGCGCATGCTCTTCTCCGCGACGTTGGATAACGGTGTTGACAAGCTGGTCAACCGTTACCTGTCCAACCCGCTGACGCACTCGGTGGACGATCCCCAAGCCGCCGTGACCACCATGGAGCACCACGTCCTGGTGATCAACGACCAGACCGTGAAGAAGCAGGTCATCGTCGAACTCGCGTCCGGCGCCGGCCGCCGTGTTCTCTTCATGCGGACCAAGCACCACGCCCGCAAGCTTGCCAAGACCCTCACGGACGCCGGCATCCCCGCCGTCGACCTTCACGGCAACCTGTCGCAGAACGCCCGCGACCGCAACCTTGCCGAGTTCTCCAACGGCGACGTCCGCGTCCTGGTGGCTACCGACGTCGCAGCCCGCGGCGTGCACGTTGACGACGTCGAACTCGTCATCCACGTTGACCCGCCCACAGAGCACAAGGCATACCTGCACCGCTCCGGCCGCACGGCCCGCGCAGGTTCCGACGGCACCGTGGTCACGTTGACCCTTCCGGAGCAGCAGAGTGACGTCAAGAAGCTCATGAAGGCTGCCGGCGTTGACGTTTCCTTTGAGCGCGTGACCGCCAACTCCCCGTTGATCGCCGAGCTCGTTGGTGACATCGCGGACAAGGTTGATCCCCGCACCCGTGCAGCACTCCTTGCAGCGAAAGCCCCGCAAGGTGGCGGCACATCCACTGGCGCCAACGCCCAGCGCAAGCGCACCCGCCGCACCGGTGGCCAGGCTGCACCCACTGCCGGTGGCCGTGGTGGCCGCGGCGGACGTGGCAAGGTCGCTGCTGAGCCGGTTCGCACTGACGTCAACCGCGCCGAGCGTCGCGCAGCAATGAACGACGACGTCGCCCGCAGTCCGCGTGGCCGCGGCAAGTCGGCTGCAACCCACCGCAATGACGTTCCCGGCGCGCAGGGTCAGGGTGCCCGCAGTGGTCGTCCGGCTACGGGCCAGCGTTCAGCTTCGGCTCCGCGCACGGCATCGACCACGAGCACGCGAACTGGCGGAAACAAGGCCGTATGGTCTTCCGCTACGGGTGCCACGTCCGGCGGATCCTTTGGTTCGGGTTCGGGCAACTCGAGTCGCGGTGGCTCGGGTGCAGGTCGTCCGGCACGTAGCGGCCCGCGTCGTGCATCGGCTCCCGCCTCGAACGAGCGTCGCAGCCGCTAAGTACTAGCGTTGCGAGGCCCGCTCTGCAGGGTTTTCCTGAGGATTACCCTGCAGAACGGGCCCCACAACGGTTACCAGCCTCGGGCGCGCCACTCTTCCAAGTGCGGCCGCTCGGCTCCGAGGGTCGTGGGCAATCCATGGCCCGGGTGCACCAAGGTTTCGTCCGGGTAAGCGTCGAACAGCCGCTCCGATACGTCGTTCAACAGAGAAGTGAAGCGTGCAGGATCGTTCTGTGTGTTGCCGACGCCGCCCGGAAACAACGAGTCGCCACTGAAAATGTGGGCCGGCCCGTCCGGGTCTTGGTACACGAAAGCGATCGAGCCCGGGGTGTGTCCACGCAGGTGGACCGCCAAGAGTTCGAACCCGTCGAACCGCTCAACGTCGCCGTGGCCAAGCCGGACATCCACCGGAACCGGCAACGCATCGGCGTCGTCCGCTCCTGCTGAAGTGCTCGCACCTGTGGCCGCAACCAGCTCGCCAAGGGCTCGGACGTGGTCCCAGTGCTGGTGGGTGGTGGCGATCCTGGCCAGCTTCGGCGTCGCGGACGTATCGGCAGCGGCATCTTTGAGCAGTTGCTGAATGGCTGGAAAGTCATCGGCGGCGTCGATCAACACTTGCATACCGGTGGACTTCGAGGTCACCAAATACACGTTGTTGTTCATCTCGCTGACAGAGATGCTGCGGATGGTGACGTCACGGAGTGAGTGAATGAGTGAGTCCATTTGTTCAGCCTACGTTGCCCGTTTCGCGGCCTTCCGAGACCCAGGTGGGGTCGGCGGACCGTGAACCCACGACGGCGGCCGCGGCTTTGTCGAGTACCTCAAAGTGTGCTGTTCCCAGTTGCAGGGACAGTGCCCCCAAGTTCTCGTCGATCCGGTGCGTTTTTCGCGTGCCGGGGATCGGAACCACAGGAATCCCGAGGCGCTGACCTTGGGTAAACAGCCAAGCCAGGGCTACCTGGGCAGGAGTTGCATCCAGCCCGCTGGCTACCTCGCGAACCGCGGCCACCACGGCCTGGTTCGCATCAAGTGCCTCGTCGCCAAAGCGGGGGACCCTATGGCGGAAGTCATTCTCGCCGAGGTCGCTCGCGCTGATGGTTCCCGTGAGGAACCCACGGCCAAGCGGCGAGTACGGCACGAACCCGACGCCAAGTTCCTTGGCTGCAGGCACAACGTTGCGCTCCACATCCCTGCTCCAGATGGACCATTCACTCTGGACTGCGGCAATGGGATGGACGGCGTTGGCCTGCCTGAGTTCCTCGGCTGTCACTTCAGACAGCCCGAGGTGCCGGACCTTGCCCTCACGGACCAGCTCCGCCATGGCCTCCACGGTTTCCACTATCGGAACGCGGAGGTCGCGGCGGTGCATGTAGTAGAGGTCAATAACGTCAGTGTCCAGACGGCGGAGGCTCGCTTCCGCTGCCTGCCTGACATAGGGTGCATCCCCGCGGACTCCTGTGTATCCGTCCGCGGGGTTGCCCTCAATTCCGAATTTCGTGGCCACTTGGATCTCGTCGCGGCGCCCTTTAAGGAGCCTGCCCACGAGTTCCTCGTTGCTGCCTGCCCCATAGATATCTGCGGTGTCAATGAACGTGATTCCGGCGTCCACGGCGTGCCTCAACGTGGTGAGGCCGCCTTCGGGGTCGATTCCGCCATACACCGGGGTCAGGGCCATTCCGCCGAAACCGAGGGGGCTGACTGTGAGGCCGTCGCCGAGCTGAACTGCAGTCATGAACTTCTCCAATGCGCGTTTGGGTGCTCTTGAAGGGGAGAACTCCACGGACGCTGTGGGTATTCCGGCGGGGGCCAGGACTAGGGAGTGGCGACCGATTCGGGGCTTTGCTGCGAGGTGTGCCGCGCGAACGGCCTGGTGCGCAGCGAGCCATCGAAACGGAGCGCTACGGAATGGTAGCTACTCGCTGTCCAGGGCAGGCTTCCCGGTGGGCAGGGCCTTCAAACCGGCAGCACATCCTACGATGCCCGCGATGAACAGCAGTTTCAGCGGGCTAGCGGATTCCACGCCTGTGATCATTGCCCAGCCCACGGTAAGAGCTGCGCCGATGCCCACCCATACGGCGTAGGCCGTGCCGAGGGGAATCCGCTTCACGGCGATGCCCAGCCCGAGCATGCTCATAGTGGCCGCGACGGCGAAAACCAGGGTGGGGATGAGTTGCGTGAAGCCGTTGGAGAGGCCCAAAGCTGTGGCCCACACGGCTTCGAGGATGGCCGATGCCAGGAGGATGGCCCAGGAGGCGGTGCTCTTTGTCGTCTTGGTGGTCTTTGTCGCCATAACCATTGCTACGCCACCACCTTCAGGCCCACCACACACGCGCCAATGCCGGCGAGCAGCAGCAGCCGGGCCGTCGTCGCCCGTTCAACTTTGGTGACCATCGCGTACGTTGCCGTCAGCACGACGCCAACGCCAACCCACACCGCGTAGGCCGTGCCGGTGGGGATGCTCTGCATGGCGACGGCGAGTCCGCCCGTGCTGGCAACAACGGCTACCAGGAAAACCGCGGACGGCAGAGGGCGACGGAAGCCTTTGGAGCGATGCAGGGCTGCGGCCCAGACGGCCTCAAGCGCTCCCGAAAAAATGAGGATTAACCACGGCATGACAAGTCCTTTGGCCAGTCTTGTCGCGTGCCGGGTACTGAACCGTCGTCCGGAGGTCCCATGGCGAAACCTTGGTTTCAGGCTAGCAACTCCTGTGAAGGGTGGCCAGTTCCGGTGGCGAAGGTCACCAGCTCACGCGTCAACGGGATCGATCGAAATCACCGCAATGAATCCCCTGCCGGAAATCTCGGGGCTGCGCGTATCGGAACCAACCACGGTGTCGTAACGGGACAGTTCCAGCGGTTCGTCTGCGCTGGTAGGCGCGGCGCCGCCGTCGGGCGTGTTTCCGCCAAGAGTGCCCGGCGCGACCGTAGCTTTTCCCTCGAGCAGGACTGCCAGCTGGCCCTCGAAAACGGGGTGGGCGCGCTTCTTGGAAATCTCCACAATGGACGTGTAGCCCTTGAAGGCACCGGTCCGGGCGATGACGTTCAGGTCGCGGACGTCGCCGGTGGGAAGGCTGGAAGCAGAAGTCGCATCGCCGGAGAATCGGAATGGCCGGTACTTCTCCAGCGGATGTTCAGAGCCGTCTACCGTGAGCAGCAGCAACTCGCCGTCGATGATGGTGATGACGCGTTCCATGCCCGGAAACGTGGAGAATTCGCCAGCTTTGGAGACCTCGGCGATGCTGACGCGCCAATCCCACGAACCGTCCTGTGTCGAACCGTCCTGCGCGGAACCGCCCTGTGCCGATGCTGCTGCAGGGTGGCGGGCGAGTTCGCGAGTCACCCCGCCCCCGTTGCGCCAGGGTTCGGGGCGGATGTCGGCAAAGCGGATGATCTCCATCCGACCAGCCTAGTGCTGGACAACGGTTCTACGTTGCCGGTTCGGCTTGCTAACGTCGTAGGTGGAAGTTGTGTGCGGAAATAGTTGCAAATACCTGGAGGCGCGGATGTTCGTCAAAGTGTGCGGCTTGAGCACGCCCGAATCCGTGCGCGAAGCCGTCGACGCCGGTGCGGACGCCGTGGGTTTCGTCCTCACCGCGAGTGCTCGTCAAGTGAGTCCGGAGCAGGTCCGCGCGTTGCTTCCCTTAGTTCCTTCCTCCGTCCGGGCCGTGGGAGTGTTTCGCCATGAGTCGGCGGCGGATGCTGTTGCCGTTGCCCAGGCAGCGGGTCTCCACTGGATCCAGCTGCACGGTCACCGCACCTCCGAGGACGTCGCAACAGTGCACGACGCCGGCATGCGGCTCATCCGGGCCGTCACCATGGGTGCCTCCCAGGACGAGTTCGGGGATCTGGGCGAAGAGGTGTTCCTGATCGACGCTGCAGTGCCTGGGTCTGGTGAGTCGTGGGACTACGCGTCCGTGCAGGCCAAGGGTCTCGGTGGGCGTGAGTGGTTGCTGGCCGGCGGGCTCGAACCGGATAACGTCTCCGGCGCGGCAGCGAGCGCGGGCGCCTGGGGCGTGGATGTTTCCTCTGGCGTTGAGTCTTCCCGTGGAGTCAAAGACCTGGCCAAGATCCGCGCATTCGTCCTTGCCGCGAAGGCCTGACGCACCCTCAGGGGGAACCCGCGGCTTTTTGTCATACCTGCGGGGGAGAATGAAGAGATGAAAACGCTCCTTAACATCATCTGGCTGGTCTTTGGTGGCTTCTGGTTGGCTTTGGGCTACTTCGCAGCGGGGATCATCTGCTGCGCGCTCATCGTGACCATTCCTTGGGGCATAGCCTCGTTCCGGATCGGTGCCTACTGCCTCTGGCCTTTCGGGCAAATGGTGGTTGAGAAGCCTGGGGGAACTGGGGTTTTCACGCTCCTCGGCAACGTCATTTGGCTGCTGGTGGCTGGCATCTGGATCGCCGTCGGCCACGTGGTTACCGCGTTTGCCATGGCCATCACCATCGTCGGCATCCCCCTGGCCATCGCCAACCTGAAGCTGATCCCGGTTTCGCTGATGCCACTTGGCAAGCAGATCGTGCCTACCAACCAGCCGTTCGTTAGCAGCTACCGCTAGGACGCGGCCCCACTGTTCAGGCGAGCTCGGCTGCCAGGTTCCGAGCCGCTGCCTCATGCCACAGCGCGTGCGCGCGTTGACCGTGAAACAAGGGGTCCAAGGCCAGCAAATGGCGCACGACGGCGGCACGCCCCTTGGCGAAGTCGTCGTCGCTGACGTGCGCATAGTCTTCGCGAACGGCGGCAAGGTACCGCGCATACGAATCCTCGTCGCCACCGAGGACCGAGAGGTCGGCATCGCACAGGAGTGACCCGGCGTCGTCTCCCGGCTTAGGTGCATGCGTGGCGGTGAGCCGGACGAGCCTGGCCACCTCCGCAACATCCGCCGGCGGCAAGCCCGCAAGCGCGAGCCGGTCCTCGGCGAGCCGGGCTGATTCCTCCTCGTCCTGGCCTGCAACCCCTTCGTAAACGGCGTCGTGAAACCATGCGGCCAGGACAACAGTCGCGGGTGGTGTGGACGGCTCGGTCAGGGTGTCCAGAGCCTCCAGGACCGCCAGGAGATGGGTGCGGCTGTGGTATTTCCGGTGCTGCTCACCCCACCGCTCCAACAGCTCAAGGCCTAATTCCTCGTGATCCGGGAAGAGGCTGTTCCAACGTTCCATCAGGGGGACGGTCAGGGCTTTGCTGCGTTCGCGCGCCGGAATCCGCAGACCACTGGCGATGAGTTTGCGGACCAGGATCCTCGCTTCCACCGGAATGGCGCCGGCAAGGACCAGGTCGTCGTAACGGCGTTCCGGCACGTCGTAGTGATCGCCGTCGAAGGCCCTTTCGGGGACACCTGCCGCATCGGCGAAAGCGTGCAGCTCAGCCAGCGATCTGTCTGAAACGAGGTGTGAGAACACCGTTCCGTGCGCCGGCCACAACGGAGGATCGATGTAGATGGCCATGGCGAAAGTGTACCCAAGCGATCCTTCCCAGTTGCTGGCCATCGGGACGTCTACCGCCTGCTTGCCGTCCCGGAAATCGGGCGTCAGTGCCCGTGACTCGCACCGCAACTGGGAAGGAGCGTCGAAACCCGGTAGTAGAACAGCGTACGTCCATGCCGCCCGGCGGGCCATGGGTAAAGCTTACGAATTGCTTTCATTGCCACGTCAGCCGGCGAACTGCGCCCCGGGTAGCAGTGAGTCACAATGCGTTTGCGGAACCCAAACTGCCCCATCACCGCATTTACGGAACTACACTCATTTCATGCCGCAAATACGAATTTCTGAGGCCGCCCGTTTCCTCGGCGTCAGTGACGATACCGTGAGGCGTTGGACGGAGAATGGGACGCTGACGGCGCGAAAGGACGCGGCGGGCCGCCTCGCGGTTGACGGGTTGGAACTTGCCACACTCGCCCGCGACCAGTCGCACCTGCCGGACGACCCCGCACGAACGGGCAGTTCGGCCCGCAACCGCTTCGTCGGGCTCGTTACAGGGATCACTGCTGACAAGGTCATGGCCCAGGTTGAACTCCAGTGCGGTCCGTTCCGTGTGGTGTCACTGATGAGTAGCGAAGCAGTCCGCGAGCTCGGCCTGGAACTCGGCTCCGTGGCTACCGCAGTGGTCAAGGCGACCACTGTCATCATCGAGACACCGCATGGAAAGAGCCTCATATGATCCCGCACCTGAAGAGGAATTTGGTGGCTCTGCTGGTTGCCGGCGGGTTGGCCAGCGCCCTCAGTGGATGCGGCGGGGCGCCCGCCGGCATCTCATCAAGCACCGGCACCTCATCGAGCACGGGCACCTCATCCAGCACCGGCAGCTCATCAAGCGCCGGCAGCCAGCTGGACGGACCCATCACCGTGTTCGCCGCGGCCTCCCTCAAGGCGCCGTTCACGCAATTGGCCCGTGAGTTCGAAGCGAAAAACCCCGGCACCAAGGTCACTCTTAGCTTTGCCGGATCATCGGACTTGGCAACTCAGATCATCCAGGGCGCCCCGGCGGACGTGTTCGCCTCCGCGGACACCAAGAACATGTCCAAGCTAGTAGACGCGAAACTGCTCGACGGCGGCCCCCGCAACTTCGCCAGCAACGTCCTGGAGATCGCAGTCCCACCCGGCAATCCGGCGTCGATCTCTTCCTTTGCGGATCTGGCAAAGCCAGGGGTCAAAGTGGTCGTTTGTGCCCCGCAAGTTCCCTGTGGCTCGGCCGCCGCAGCTGTCGAGAAGTCAACGGGTACAAACCTGAAGCCCGTGAGCGAGGAATCGTCGGTCACCGATGTCTTGGGGAAGGTCATCTCCGGAGAAGCCGACGGCGGCCTGGTGTACGTCACGGACGTCAAGGCCAACGGGGGCAAGGTCCAGGGAATCCCGTTTCCCGAGGCAGCGAAAGCGGTGAACACCTATCCCATCGCGGCGGTGGGCAACAGCAAGAATAGGGCGCTGGCGGCGGCGTTCATCGCCTTGGTTACCGGCGAGACGGGCCGGAAGGTCCTCAGCGACGCCGGTTTTGGGGCACCCTAGGAAGCCCATGAACAAACACAACAGCCACAGCTACCACGGGATACCGGGGTGGATTTACGCCGTCGCGTCCATCGGTGGTTTGTTGGTGATCCTGCCTTTGGCGGCCATGGTGGCCAAGGTCAATTGGGCGCAGTTCATCCCCCTGGTCACGTCCGAATCGGCGCGCACGGCCTTGGGCCTGAGCCTGCGGACGGCCACTGCCAGCACACTGTTGTGCATCGTGCTCGGGGTCCCGCTCGCGCTCGTGCTGGCCCGCGGCGCGTTCCGTGGACAACGCCTCCTCCGCGCCTTGGTCCTGCTGCCCCTGGTGCTGCCGCCCGTCGTCGGCGGTATCGCCCTGCTGTATACGTTTGGCAGGCAAGGCCTCTTGGGAAAGTCGCTCGAGTTGGCAGGTATCCAGATCGCGTTTTCAACGACGGCGGTGGTCCTCGCCCAGACGTTCGTTGCCCTGCCGTTCCTGGTGGTCAGCCTTGAGGGGGCCCTGCGCTCGGCCGGGCACAGGTACGAGGCTGTGGCTGCCACTCTGGGGGCCCGGCCCACCACGGTACTGCGCCGGGTTACGCTTCCGTTGGTTCTCCCTGGCCTGGCTTCGGGGGCGGTGCTGTCCTTCGCTCGAAGCTTGGGTGAGTTCGGGGCCACGCTTACCTTCGCAGGGAGCCTGGAAGGGGTCACCCGAACCCTCCCGCTGGAGATCTACTTGCAACGCGAGACCGATGCCGATGCCGCCGTCGCGCTTTCCTTGGTTCTGGTGGCGGTGGCGATGGCCGTGGTTGGGCTCAGTTATGGTCGCCGACGGAGCCGGCAAGGGGCAGCATTATGAGTTTCACTTTCAAAGCAGCCTTGTCCGCGCGGAAATTCGACATGTCCGTCAGCCTCGCCGATGCTGAAACCGTGGCAGTCCTTGGTCCCAACGGCGCGGGCAAGTCCACGCTGCTGGGGATGATCGCTGGACTGCTGCGACCGGATTCCGGCACCGCGGTTTTGGGGGAGCGGAGGTTGTTCGACCTCGACGGCGGCACCCACCACTGGCGCCCACCGCACCTTCGCGGTACCGCGTTGCTGGCCCAGGATTCGCTGCTCTTTCCGCATCTGGATGCCTTGGAAAATGTGGCCTTCGGGCCGCGGAGCACGGGAGCGTCGAGAAAGGCTGCGCGCGAGGCTGCCCGCCACTGGTTGGCCGAGGTGGACGCTCTGGCCTTCGCGGACCGCAAGCCCTCGCAGCTCTCGGGCGGGCAGGCGCAACGCGTCGCGGTGGCCAGGGCCCTTGCCGCCGAGCCCGAACTGCTGCTCCTTGATGAGCCGATGGCCGCCCTCGATATCCACGCTGCGCCCATGCTTCGCCGCGTGCTCAAGAGGGTCTTGCGGGGGCGGAAAGCCATCATCGTCACCCACGACGTCTTGGACGCGTACATGCTTGCCGACCGTGTGATCGTTGTGGATAACGGCCGCATCGTGGAGGAGGGCCCCACCCGCCGGATCCTCGAAAGGCCGCGGAGCGCGTTCGCGGCCGGACTGGCCGGGCTCAACCTCGTATCCGGGACCATCACAGGGGAAGGAATTGCGACGCCGGACGGGCAGGTTTTCGCCGGGCAGCACGATCCCGCGTGGTTGCCCCAGCCGGGCCAGGCAGGTGTGGCAGCCTTCCCGCCGTCGAGCATTTCGGTGTTCCTGGGCGACGTCCACGGAAGCCCGCGCAATTCCTTCGCGGTCACCATCACCGAACTCGAACCGCACGGCGACCAGATCCGGGTACGGGCGGACACAGGGCAGCACACCCTCTCCGCTGACATCACGCCCGCCGCGTCCGCCGATCTGGGCTTGGTGCCGGGAATGGAAGTGCGGTTCGTGGTCAAAGCCGCGTTGGTGTCTGTATATCCGGCGTAGGAGCGCGTCCGGATTCAGCGTTATTCACATAGCCACCCCTTTTTCTGGACAGGCCTTTCGCCGTGGGCAAACATGGAGACCAGAGCGGGTAAATCAAACTTGAGCGTAGTAGACTCAACTTTGAAAGTATTGGTCACACCCAGAAAGGGAGCACTCTTTGGACGTCAAATTCACCACCAAAAGCCAGGAGGCCCTTTCTGCGGCCGCCATGAATGCCTCCACCGCAGGCAACCCCCAAGTGGAGCCCGCGCACCTGCTGAAAGCCCTCATGGATCAGCGCGAGGGTGTGGCGGTGGCCCTTCTCCGGGCCACGGGCTCCGATCCGGACGCCGTCAGCGTGCAGGCCAGCTCGGCCATCAAGGCGCTGCCGTCCTCGTCCGGCACCTCCGTCCAGCAGGCCCAACTGTCCCGCCAGACCGTGCAGGCCATCCAAGCAGCCCAAAACGAGGCCGATAAACTGGGCGATTCCTTCGTCTCTACCGAGCACCTCCTGCTGGGACTCTCGGCCGGAAGTGACGCGGTAGGGAAGTTAATGCGCGACGCCGGGGCCTCCCACGAGGCGCTGCTCGCCGCACTGCCTGGTGTGCGAGGCGATCGGAATGTGAACTCGCCGGACCCGGAAAACACTTTCCAAGCGTTGGAGAAGTTCGGCACCGACCTCACCGCAGTGGCGCGTTCCGGCAAGCTGGACCCCGTGATCGGCCGCGATAGCGAGATCCGCCGTGTCATCCAGGTCCTGAGCCGCAGGACTAAGAACAACCCGGTGCTGATCGGCGAACCCGGCGTGGGCAAGACTGCCGTCGTCGAAGGCCTGGCACAGCGGATGGTGGCTGGTGACGTCCCGGAGAGCCTGCGCGGCAAGACCCTCATCGCTTTGGACCTTGCTTCCATGGTGGCCGGCGCCAAGTACCGCGGCGAGTTCGAGGAACGGCTCAAGGCTGTGCTGGAAGAGATCAAGAACTCCAACGGCCAGATCGTCACCTTTATCGACGAAATCCACACCGTGGTGGGTGCCGGTGCCACCGGCGAGAGTGCCATGGATGCAGGCAACATGCTCAAGCCGATGCTGGCCCGCGGTGAGCTGCGCCTGATCGGTGCCACCACCTTGGATGAGTACCGGGAGAACATCGAGAAAGACCCTGCGTTGGAGCGCCGTTTTCAGCAGGTCTACGTGGGCGAGCCGAGCGTCGAGGACACCATCGGCATTCTTCGCGGCCTGAAGGAACGCTACGAGGCGCACCACAAGGTGGCCATTGCCGATTCCGCGCTGGTAGCTGCGGCAACCCTGTCCAACCGCTACATCTCCGGCCGCCAACTTCCGGATAAAGCCATCGACCTCGTGGACGAGGCAGCGTCCCGGCTGCGCATGGAGATCGATTCCGCGCCCGAAGAGATTGACCAGCTCCGCCGCGCCGTCGACCGTTTGACCATGGAAGAACTGGCGCTGCAGAACGAGACCGACCCGGCCTCGGTGGAGCGGCTGGCTGCCCTCCGCGCGGACATGGCGGACAAGAAGGAAGAGCTCAACGCCCTCAACGCGCGGTGGGAAGCGGAGAAGGCCGGCCTCAACCGCGTGGGTGACCTCAAGGCAAAGATCGACGAGTTGCGCTCGGCGCAGAAGAAGTACGAGCAAGAGGGCGACCTGGAATCGGCGTCGCGCATTCTCTACGGTGAGCTGCCCGCGCTGGAGCGTGAGCTAAGTGCCGCAGCCGAAGAGGAAGCCCGCACCAGTGGCGAGAACAAGCCTGAGCTCATGGTTGCCGAGGACGTCACAGCGGATGATATCGCCGAGGTCATTTCGGCCTGGACCGGCATCCCCGCCGGCCGCATGCTGCAAGGCGAGTCGCAGAAGCTGCTCCACATGGAGGAGGAGCTCGGAAAGCGTCTGATTGGCCAGGGCAAAGCCGTCCAGGCTGTGTCCGACGCCGTGCGCCGTGCCCGTGCCGGTATCAGCGATCCCAACCGTCCCACGGGCTCGTTCCTCTTCCTGGGACCCACCGGGGTGGGCAAAACCGAGCTGGCGAAGGCCTTGGCGGACTTCCTCTTCGATGACGAGCGCGCCATGATCCGGATCGACATGTCCGAGTACAGCGAGAAGCACGCTGTTGCCCGCCTCGTGGGTGCACCTCCGGGATATGTGGGCTACGAGGAAGGCGGGCAGTTGACCGAAGCCGTGCGTCGTCGTCCGTACTCTGTGGTGCTGCTCGATGAAGTGGAAAAGGCCCACCCGGAGGTCTTCGACATCCTCCTGCAGGTGCTCGACGACGGCCGGCTCACCGATGGGCAGGGCCGCACCGTGGATTTCCGGAACACGATCCTGGTATTGACCTCGAACTCGGGAAGCCAGTTCCTGGTGGACCCGAACTTGGACGCCACCTCAAAGCGTGAGGCTGTCATGGCCGTGGTCCGGGGGTCGTTCAAACCTGAGTTCCTGAACCGGTTGGATGAGATTGTGCTGTTTGATCCGCTGTCCGTGGATGAGCTTGCAAGGATCGTCGAGCTGCACGTGGCCGAACTGACCAAGCGGCTGCGCGATCGCCGCCTGAGCCTGGAGGTAACTGACGGGGCGCGCGCCTGGTTGGCGATGTCCGGTTACGATCCTGCCTACGGCGCCCGGCCGTTGCGCCGGCTGGTGCAGCGTGAAATCGGCGACCGCTTGGCAAAGGAGATCCTCGCCGGGGAGATCGCTGACGGTGACACCGTCTTGGTGGACACAGCCGCCGATCTGGACGAACTCACCATGGAAGGCCTCGAGGCGTTGGTAAGTCCCGACGGCAGCCCCACGGCAGGGGCGGGTCTCACCGTCCGCCGGAAGCAGGGGTCCCAGGCTACTTCTTGAGGACGTCGTCCTTGATGGTGTTGCCTGAGTCCACCACGATGAAGCAATCAACGCGGCGGTCGCCACGGTCCCAGCTACTGGAGCTGGGGTAGACGTTCTGCTGGAGCAACTGGTAGTTCGCGGCCGCCGCGTTGAGTGTCGCCCCGTGGCAGACCTCGCGGCCCTTCTCGCCGAGGGCCTTTGTTCCCGGGAAGGAATCGTCCGCGCCATAGTTGAACACCGCGACAAGTTGCGCTGAGTGTGGGGTATTGCACGCCACCGCCTTGGCGGTCGCGTTGTTCGGGTTGAAGTCGGCAAAACACTCGCCGGCTTGGAAGTTCTTTGCGGCCTCGTCGCGCGGCAGCGGCCCTTGGCTTGCCGAGGTCGTGGGGGCGGGGCTGCCGCCCGCCGCGGGGTGGCTGCCAAGCACGTTCAGGAGGGTCCAGATAACCGCGCCGATCAGCACGAGCACGCCCACAACGATTGCGGCGATGATGATCCTTTGCCGCATGATGGGGTTCCTTGAGGATTTAGATCTAACTGGCGAATCCTCTGGCGCGTCCCGTGATGGATCCTGCCTTTGATCCTCGGGAAATGAAGGCGCCCACGCGGACGTGTCCGACGGTGAGCTTTCCGACGGCGGAATGTTGTCTTGGGTCATGTCCCGGTGTGTGCCTTCCTGCTCTGGAGCCGCATTGAAGCAGACTCTACCCAATTTTGGGGACCTTTGGAGGTGCTGAACCCGGGTTTAACCAGGGGCGGGCCCCTCGGGCGACGCCGATGGCACACGGGCACCCCTGAAAGCATGTAATCTAGACATACGACAAATTGACCAAACATTCCGGGGCCTCACCGATAGCCAAGGTGACCACCTCCGGTCCAAGTACAAAAGGGGGTCACGCCATGGGGCGCGGCCGTCAAAAGGCAAAAGCTACCAAGCAGGCTCGGGACATCAAGTATTACTCCCCGAACACTGACTATTCGGCACTTGAGCGGGAGCTCACGGGTCCGTCCAGTCGTGTAAAGAGCCACTTCCCGGACGATCCTCCGGAGCCCGACTACTCGGCCTACGAGGATAAGTACGCGGATGATGATGACGACGAGGTAGACACCCGCCGTATCGGATAGCTGTCGTAAACACCAAGTGCCTTTGGCGCTGTGTTGCGAACCGCCGTCGTACATCAGGTCGTCGCGCATCTCCGGATGCCGTATATCTCTTGAGAAGGCCCTCGGGGCACGCTGAAGTTTGGCGTACCCGGGGGTCTTTTTTGCGTAGTCTGGACATTAAACCTCGGGAAGGGAGTTTCGTGTGACCACGCGCAAACATTACGCCAACGGTGAGCCGTGCTGGGCCGACCTTCAAACGCGGGACGTCCCTGCAGCTAAAGACTTCTACCAGGCTCTGTTCGGTTGGAGATATGAGGACCTTCCCACACCTGATGGGCGCAGCTACGCCCAGGCCTTCGTCGGAGATGATTTGGTGGCTGTGATTGCGCCCCAAAATCCGATGCAACAAGCCGCCGGGACGCACGGGCAGTGGAACATCTACATCGCTGCGACGGATGCGGAGGAAGTGGCCGAGGACAGTGTGCACGCCGGGGGAAAGCTGGAGTTCGGGCCCGAGGCAGTCGCGGACACAGGTACGCTGGCGTTCATTGAGCCCCCTGGGGGCGGCACCACCGGCATCTGGCAGGCCGGCACGCATCGGGGCAGCCACCTTTTCAACGAGCCCGGGGCGTTGGCCTGGGCCGAGCTCCTGACGCCTGAGCCGCAGGCCGCCGTCGGCTTCTTCCAGCAGCTGTTCGGTTATCAGGTCACCGAATATCCACAGGACGACGGCGCGAATTACAGTACGCTGCTGGTCAATGGTGACGAGGTCGCCGGGATAGTTCCTGCCGATGCCGGCGAGGACGCCAGCTGGCAGGTGTACTTTGCCGTGGCTGACCTCCGGAAAGCCGTGGAGGCCGCGGTTGCCGCTGGGGGAGAGGTCATAGTGGAGCCTGAGGAGAAGCCGGAAAGCGGATCCCTTGCCACCATCCAGGACCCGCAGGGTGGAGTGCTGAGCCTGATCCAGGTCTAAACCCCTGATCCAGGTCTAAATCAAAGAGCGGCCGGCCAGTTGGGATCAACTGGCCGGCCGCTCTTTCAGAAGGCGGTAAGACGCCTAGGCGTAGGCGTTCACCAGACGGACGGCGCCGCCGTCGACGCCTTTGGCGCCCTGGACGTAGTCCGGACCGGTCTTGTCGATCGAGTCGCTGTTGGACGACACGGTGCCCATGACCCATGACGGCAGTCCGCGGTCGTTGAGGCGGGCTACCGCAGCGTCGGCAACCTCGGGGGACACAATGGCGATCATGCCAACGCCGAGGTTCAGTGTGCGCTCCAGGTCAGCCAGGGGAACGTTCCCCAACTCAGAGACCAGCTTGAAGATCGCCGGCAATTCCCACGTGCTGCGGTCAACCGTGGCCACGAGGCCTTGGGGCAGGACGCGGGCCAGGTTGGCGGCCAGGCCACCACCGGTGACGTGGCTGAAGCCGTGCACTGCTGCGCCGCCGCTCAGCGGGAACGCGCGGGTCAGGTCCAGGCAATCGGCCGCGTACACACGCGTGGGTTCCAAGAGCTCTTCACCCAAGGTCCGTCCGAGCTCGGAAACCTGGCGGTCCAGTGCCCAACCGGCGTGGTTGATGACTCGGCGAACCAGGGAGTAGCCGTTGGAGTGCAGGCCCGAGGAGGCCATGCCGATCACGACGTCACCTTCGCGTACGCGGTCCGGGCCGAGCAGCGCGTCAGCTTCCACGACGCCGGTAGCGGCTCCGGCGACGTCGTATTCGTGCTCACCCAGAAGGCCCGGGTGCTCGGCGGTTTCGCCGCCCACAAGGGCAGTACCCGCAACGGAACAAGCCGCAGCGATACCACGGACGATGTCAGCGATGCGCTCCGGAACAACCTTGCCGCAAGCGATGTAGTCAGTCATGTAGAGCGGCTCGGCACCCACCACGACGATGTCATCGACCACCATGCCCACGAGGTCGAAACCTATGGTGTCGTGGATGTCCATGGCCTGTGCGATGGCAACCTTGGTGCCCACGCCGTCCGTGGAGGTAGCCAGCAGCGGCTTCTTAAAGGTCAGCAGCTTGGAGACGTCATACAGGCCAGCGAAACCGCCGACGCCGCCAATCACCGAGGTGTTGTGGGTCGCCTTGATGGCACCCTTCATCAGTTCGACGGCGCGGTCTCCCGCTTCGACGTCGACACCTGCCGAAGCATAGGTGATGCCGTTCGCGGCGTTTCCAGCGGCAGGGGTTGCGGAGGTCATACGGGCTCTTTCTTGTCGGCGTCGGTCAAACGATCAGCGTCGGTCAGCAGGTTCTCGAATTCAGCGTCCGGTCCCGGATCGCAACCCGTGGCGCCCGGCTTCTCGGCCGGGTCCTCGGAATCGGCAACTTCGTCGCTCGCGGACTCCGCCGGAGCCTGTCCACCCAAATCCGTGCGTTCCAGCAAGTTCTTGCCCAGCTTGTCCGCGTGCGGAAGTTCGATGGGGTATTTGCCCGTGAAGCACGCCGTGCACAACCGTTCGCGCGGCTGCTGAGTGGCACCGATCATGCCGTCTTCGGAAATGTAAGCCAGTGAGTCAGCACCGATGGCCTGGGAGATCTCATCGATCGTTGCACCGTTGGCGATCAGCTCTGCACGGGATGCGAAGTCGATGCCGTAGAAGCACGGCCACTGGACTGGAGGAGAAGAAATCTTCACGTGTACCGCGGCGGCACCGGCTTCCCGGAGCATCCGGACGATGGCGCGCTGCGTGTTGCCGCGAACGATCGAGTCATCCACCACAACAATGCGCTTGCCACGGATCACCGATTCCAGGGCGTTGAGCTTGAGGCGAATACCGAGCTGGCGCAGTGTCTGTGAAGGCTGGATGAACGTGCGGCCCACATAGGCGTTCTTCACAAAGCCGTGCGCAAAGGGGATGCCCGATTGCTCAGCGTAGCCAACAGCGGCCGGGGTGCCGGACTCGGGAACGGGAATGACAAGGTCTGCCTCGTGCGTGTTCTCACGGGCCAGCTGGCGGCCCATTTCAACGCGGGCCTCATACACGGAACGGCCAGCAATGGCAGCATCCGGGCGGGCAAGGTAGACGTACTCAAAGACGCAACCCGCAGGAGTCGCCTCGGCGAAGCGCTGCGAACGGACGCCGTCCTCGTCAATGGCAATGAATTCGCCGGGCTCGATCTCGCGGATGAAGCTGGCGCCAACAGTAGCCAGACCCGCCTGCTCGGAAGCGACAACCCATCCCCGTTCCAGGCGGCCGAGGCACAGGGGGCGAATGCCGTACGTGTCCCGGGCGGCGTAGAGGGTTCCTTCGTCCATGAAGACGAAGCAGAATCCACCCTTGATCTTGGGGAGCAGCTCAAGCGCAGTCTGCTCAAGGGTTTTGCCCTCTTCGCCTTCAAGGAGGGCAGTCACCAGTGCCGTGTCCGAGGTGTTGCCCTGCTTCATTTCACCGGTGAGCTGGCCGTCGTTGCGCCCCAGGATCATTTCCCGGAGCTCAGCGGTGTTGGTCAGGTTGCCATTGTGGGCCAAGGCAACGGTGCCCGTCGCGGTCGCACCCAAGGTGGGTTGCGCGTTGGCCCAGTGGCTTGCACCGGTGGTGGAGTACCGGCAATGGCCTACAGCCAAGTGACCGGTGAGGGTATTCAGGGTTGTCTCGTCAAAGACCTGGGACACGAGGCCCATGTCTTTGTAGACATTGATGCGCTTGCCGTCACTGGTAGCAATACCAGCCGACTCTTGTCCGCGGTGCTGCAGCGCATACAGCCCGTAATAGGTGAGTTTTGCTACTTCTTCACCGGGAGCCCAAACCCCGAAGACGCCACAAGCGTCCTGGGGGCCTTTTTCGCCGGGGAGAAGATCATGAGAAAGTTTTCCGTCGCCACGTGCCACTGGTCGATTGTCTCATGTTGTGGCCGTGGTACGTTCCCGCTCAGCTTATGTGACCGCCAAAATAGCCTGTTCGGGCAAAAATGCGGCGAGTTTCACATTCGCACCTGCACCGGATGACCCTTCAGTAGACCTGGTTAGCTGACGCCGTCGTCGTCCGGTCCTGCATCCGGAACTGAATCCGGAACGGCCTCCACGACGGCGCGTTCGGACCGCTTCACGCTGAGCCGGTCCAGGATGAGGGCGAGGATCGAGAAAAGGATGACGCCGCCCCCGATGCAGACGATCAGGAAAAAACCGAAGACCGTGCTTGCGTCGTAGGCGGGGTCGGCCGGGCGGCCGTAGGCAATAATCGCGGCGACTATGGCGCCCACCACCGCGCCAAGAATCATGAACGGTACGAACTTGGGCGCCCGGCGAACCGTAATCTCGCGGTGGGCGGTGTTGGGGGTGGTGTCCTCTGAAGCCATGCCTTAAAGCCTACCGTTCAGCTGGTGCCGCCTTGGCGGGCGGCTGTTAGCTTCCGCGGTAGGTGGAGAAGGCGAACGGGCTGAGCAAGAGCGGCACGTGGTAGTGCTCACCGGCGTCGGAAACCGTGAAGTTCAAGTCGACCTCCGGGAAGAACGTTTCGGTGCCAAGGCCCTCGTAATACGCGCCCGTGGCGAAGTTCAGGCGGTAGGCGCCGCCCGGAATTCGTTCCGGGCCAAGCGTCTTGATGCGGCCGTCGGCGTCAGTCTCGCCCTTGGCCACCAAGGTCCAGTCGCTGCCCCCGCGCACATAAAGTACGACGGCGACGCCCGCCGCCGGGCGGCCGGAACCTGTGTCCAGGATGTGGGTTGTTACCTGCGAAACGGTCATGCGTTCACTCCTTCGCTGATCAGCCCGGCGAGCCGCAACAATGCGATCTCCCGGAGCTGGCCGGCCACAATGATGTCTTCTTCTTCGGGCGTGTGGGTGAGGCGTTCCTGCAGGGCACCCAGGATTTCCTGGGCGCTCCGGCCGGCAGCACGGATCAGGAACACCCTGCCGAACTTCTCTTCGTAGGCCAGGTTGCCCTCGGCCAAAGCGGCAGTGGTTCCACTATCTCCGGGGTCCACACCGGCCTGTTCCGAGCGCGACATTGCGGCTTCGGTTGTCTGGGCCTTAGGGCGTTCGCCAATCCGGGGGTGATGGGCCAAAGCGGACTCCACCTCGTCCGGCGTAAAGGGATCGGCGGCCTTCCGGGCCCGGGCGAGCAACTCGTCCAGGCTGGCGAACGGACGGGCGTCCACGACGTCGTTGACCCAGCGGCTGATGTCCAGGCAGGGCGTCAGGATCCTGATGGCCTCATCGCGGTCAACACTGTTGAATACTGCAAGCTCCATGCTTGTCATCCTCGTGCAAATGCTGGCATCCATGGCGTTGGCTATGCGGAACTCCTGCTGGTAGCAGGAGGAAGCAATGACTTCTACTTCCACATCATGGAACTGTTATTTCAGCATACGTAATAGTCAAGCGGAGGATGAGTGCTGGTGTCAAGAGACTACGTGCTGCGAGTGCCGGGCGCGAACCGTGAGGTACAGGCGATGCGCGGTGATGACCAAGGCCAGCCATGCGATACCCAAAGCCCACGCCGCCAGAACGTCGGTCAGCCAGTGATGGCCCAGGTACACCCTGCTCAGCCCGATGGTGATGGCAAACGCCGAGGCGACCAGTATGGTGATCACCCGGGCGCGGGTGGTCTCCAGCCGGAGGATGATGATGTAGGCCACGATGCCGGCGATCACGATCGAATTGAGGGAATGACCGCTCGGAAACGACGGCGAGTGCTCGTACGGTGGGACGGCGTCGCTGAGGTTCGGACGGGCACGGCCAAAGAGTTGCTTGCCCGCAATGGTCATCAGCAAGGAGCCCAGTCCCGCAGTGACAATCAAGATGACAGGAGTCCAGGATCGCCTGCGCAGGGCCAACCAAATCATGATGACGACGGCGATGATGGGCATGCCGATGGTGCCGCCGATATCCGTATATGCCGTTACGGCCACATTCAGGGCCGGGGATCTGACGCTCTTGGCGGCGTCCAGTACCGGATGATCCAATCCGGCGACGCCGTCGGCCTCGGTCACTGATTCGTAGACCTCACCGAACACCAGGGCCAAGGCAAGCACCACCGCAAGGCCCACCGCCAGTGTGATGACAAGCGCGGCGTAAGGGCCAAGGAAGGCCGTGATCCGCTGGGCGATCCTGACCATGAATCGGCCGACGGGGGACTTCCAGCGAGTGAGGTCCTGCCCGCCGACAAAGCGGTCCTGGTTCACCTCACCACGAACGCCCGTTTCCGGCGTTTTAGGCTCTTGAGCAGTCACTGTGGTCCTTTGCTCGGGGCGGACTCCATATTAGTGAGTAACCTTAGCATTTTGGTCTCCGATGGACTTCAGAACGTGTTCTGAGTTAGTGTTGTTACATGAGCGCAGCAACATTTCCAAGAACGACATTCAAGTCTTCTGAACTGAGCCGCGCATCCGCAGACGTTTTTGCAGCCGCGGTTGATCATCCTGTCCACGTCACACGCCGCGATGGCGAATCGCTGGTGCTGATGTCCGAGTCCGCGGACAAAGCGCGCGATGCATTACTGGAACTCGCAGCGCAGCTCGTTGCTGTCTCCACGAGCACTGACGGAACGCTCGCCGGCCGCATGAGCGATCGCTTTCCCTGGATGTTGGCCCTCAGCCCGGCTGACCAGGAAGCCTGCGCGACTGCTGTATTGTCGGCGGCTCGTGCGTCTTTCGCCACGCATCAGCCCCATCTTTCCATTGCTGAACTTACCTCCTGGCGTGAAACAGCTACGGCGATCGCCGCGGGTCTGGGCAGGCAGCCGGTGGAGTGGCTCGATGAAGCCGAAGCCGTCGAGCGCCCCCAAGCGCATGGCGAAGGAATCAAAGGCTGAGCGGAGAAACCCCCTTTAACTATCGGCTCAAAGGTGAACTCGGGCGGGTGAACCGAAACGGTTCCTCCCATGACCGGTGGCAGCATAAGCCGACACTCAAGGGCACCGCTCGCCTCTGGTTCTACGTTGAGGGACAGATCGTCTACTTGGAACAGGTCCATACCAGCCACCCCAACCAGACCAAGTAGCGCCGCCCCGGTGGTCGATTCCGGGGAAATGCGAAACCCCACTTGATCTGAAGATCAGATCGACGCTCTTGGCTGGGGCAGAATGGCGTCAACAGCCAAAGGAGTTCCCCATGCCAGACATCCTGACGTCACGGTTCCTGTTCGGTCCCGGGCCGAGCAATTGCTACCCGGAAGCCATGGCCGCTTTGGCATACCCGGTGCTGGGGCATCTCGACCCGGTGTTCATCGAGCGGCTGGACCGGACGTGTGAAGGCCTGCGCGCCGTTTGGGGCACCTCGAACGCCCGCACCCTGCCGTTGAGTGCCACCGGTTCCGGCGGCATGGAGGCAGCTTTCGTGAACACCGTTTCCGCCGGCGACGTGGCGGTCATCGCCGTCAACGGGCTCTTCGGTGAGCGGATGTGCGAGGTCGCCCGGCGCTGCGGAGCCACTGTGGTCCGTGTGGATCACCAGTGGGGCCAACCCGTGGACGCCGAACGAGTACTTTCGGCGCATCCGAATCCGAAGGTCATAGCCGCCGTCCATGCCGAGACTTCCGTCGGCGTGCTCTCGGACATAGCCGCCCTTGGCGCAGGCAAGGGCGACGCCCTGCTGATCACCGATGCAGTGACGTCCATCGGCGGACTGGAACTGCGCGCAGACGACTGGGGGATCGACGTCGGATATGCAGGGACACAGAAGTGCTTGGGCGTCCCACCGGGTCTCTCGCCGTTCACGGTGTCCGATCACGCGTTCGAGCGTCGGGTGAAGGAGCCGCGATCGTGGTACCTCGATATTGGCCTGCTCGGCGGATACGTCGGAGCTGCGAGCGGCGCCAGGACGTATCACCACACCGCCCCAGTCAGTATGATCGCCGGACTGGAGGCGGCACTGGACCGGATCCTCGCCGAAGGCCTGGACGTGGTGCAGGCGCGGCATCGCGCTGCGGGAACTGCGTTGCAGGAGGGGCTGCAGGAGATGGGGCTCGAATTGTTCGCGGCCGAAGGGTCACGGCTGCCAAGCCTCACCACCGTCAAGGTGCCCGACGGCGTCAGCTCGGCCGCGGTCCGAAGTTACCTTCTGGAGAACTTCAGCATGGAAATTGGCTCGGGCGTTGGCGCGTTTGCGGACACGGTGTGGCGGATCGGCATGATGGGTCCGAACGCCAATCCGGCATCAGTGACCTTGGTCTTGGGCGCACTGAAAGAGGCCATCGCGAAAGCCTAGGGCTTTTGGTCTCTCTACGAGGGGCAGATAACGAGGTCACGTGTTGCGGGTCAGGATCCAGGTGTTGGTTCCGTCTTCGCGTTCAAAGGTCACGGTAGTCACCAACGCCTCGATGAGTGCCAGGCCACGGCCCGACTCTGCATCTGCATCCGGCATGGAAGCCTGCATCTCTTCGGCAAAGGGTTCCCGCGCGTTGAAGGCACTGACACGGGCCACCAGCCGGTTGGGCCGGACGCAGATGTCGACGTCGATCTCCACGGGCTTCTCGGCGACCGGTAGGGCGTGCTGGACGATGTTGGCCGCAGCCTCGATGACGGCTGTGGCAAACGTCATCCTGTCCAAGTCCGGCACGAAGGAGGCGTCTTCCCACAAACCGTCCAACTCGTTGTGGATGGCCTCGATTGCTTCTTCGTTGGACTCGCCCCGGTAGCCGCGGCGGGCGATCACGTCAGTCATCGCCGAACGCCTCTTCAGCCGAGGGGTATGCGGTGAGCACCCGGTCCATGTTGGTCAGTTCCAGCACCATTTTCACCTGCGGCTGCACACCGGCAATGCGCAAGTCCCCGCCGGCTTGGCGAGCGGCTTTGAGGCAACCGATGAGTGCACCGAGCCCGGAGGAATCCAGGAAGTCGGTTTCGGCAAGGTTCACCACAACACGGCTGGAGCCGGCCGCCACAACTTCCGCCACGACTTCGCGGAGTTTGGGCGCAGCCACCATGTTCAGCCGGCCCACGCTCTTCACCTCCGCGTAGGAGTCTTTGACCTCATAGCTAAACGGCATCTGCATTCCTCTCGTCAGGACCTTCAACGTTGACCAAGTCTTCGGGAACGAACCCCTTGTACAAAACTGCTTTGACCAGCACGCTCAAAACCACGATGTCGTACGTTACCCACGCCACGTTCACCAGCGTGCCCAAAGGCTCCGAGAGCCCCGTCAGCAGCCGGGCGATTCCCGTCACCATTGCTACGGCCAGCAGCACGCCCACAATGATCTGGGGGCGGATGAGGCTCCAGCTGGGCCCACCGCTCTGCCGTGCCTTGGGGGTGACAGCGAACCCGAGCGGGCGGCCGAACCAGACGTTACGTGCCGCCGTCGTACATGCTTTGATCCAGGTGGGGAACAACGCAAGGCTGTACTGCTGGCCGCGCCACGTGGGAATGCCGTGGCCTGCCACCACGAACAGGAGCTGGTTGACCACCATGAACGGGATGAAACGGATGAAGAAGTCGTAACTGAGGCTGCTGACCGGAAGGATGCCGAGCGTCAGGTAGATGATCGGCGCTGCGAAGTACACGACGGCGGCGAAGCCGCTCAGATAGCTCCACATGGTGGAGAAGTACATGAGCCGTTGGCCCCAGGACATGCGGCGCTGAACCAACGGATTTTCACGCAGCAGGACCTGCATGGTGCCCTGGGCCCAACGGAGCCGTTGGGTCAACATGGTCTTCAAGTCCTCGGGCGCCAGGCCGTTGGCGAGGATTTGGTGGTGGTACACGCTCTTCCAGCCGAGCCCGTGCAGGCGCATGGAGGTCGCCATGTCCTCGGTCACCGAGATGGTGGCCAGCGGCATGATGGGCTGGGCTTCGTCCATTCGTTCCACGGAGATGGCCGCGAGGATGGCGTGCACGGATTCGAGCGCGCCCAACGGAGACCAATCGCGTCCGGACATCAGGTCGACGGCGTCACTGGCCACAGTGGTGACGCCTCCCTCGCCGACTTGGGCCAGTTCCATGGCGGCGATCTCGTCCAAGTCCGATTGCAGGGCGGAGAAATCGGCAGCCACGAGCGTGCGCACGGCCTCGTCCACCTTGCGACGCACGCGGTACGTGATCTCACTGAGGGACGCACCGGCTTTGAGCTCCTGCTGTGCGGACTCCGTGGCGGCCTCCACTTGCGTGAGCATCTCCGCCACCAGCGGATTCTCTGCTTCCGTGGACCTGCGGGCCTTTTTGATGGCTGAGCGGGAAGCCGCGAGTGCACGCCGGACGCTCTTCTCGGTGGCTTGGACGTAACCCACCAAGCCCAATTGCATCAGCCCTTCCCGGCGCAGGATCGCGTTGGAGCCGCAGAAGAACGCCGCGTTCCAGCCGTCCTTGCCTTGCTGGATTGGGCCGTAGAACAGGGGAGCCTGGCTGCCCAGGGGATCGTCTGCCGGGACGTTGATGAAGTACTGAGGTGTCTGCACCAGCGCCACGCGGTCATCGTTGAAGTAACCCAGGGTCTTGTCCAGGATGTCCGGCTCGGGGATCTGGTCGGCGTCGAGAATCAACAGGTATTCACCGGAGGTGACCATGAGCGCGTTGTTCAGGTTGCCGGCCTTGGCGTGCCGGGGCATGTCCGGGGTCCAGTCAGCGCCTCGCGTCACGTAACCGATGCCGTTCGACTCGGCTAGTTCGCGCATCTCCGGGCGGTTGCCGTCGTCGAGAATCCACGTGCTGTGCGGCCACCGGATATTCTTGGCAGCCAGTGCCGTGGTCATCACCAGGTCCAGCGGCTCGTTGTAGGTGGTGATGAAGACGTCCACCGTGGCCGTCTCCGGGGGCGCCGGTGGCGGCTTGCGGATCTTCAGGTTCCACACGGTCAAGCCGAAGAGCATGACGTCGATGAGGCTGTAGGTCTCGGCGATCACCAAAGGAACGGCGATCCACCAGGCCTCCCAGTTCAGCGAGGCAAACCAGCGCCAGGCCACATAGTTGAGGCCCAGGATGACCGTGAGGACAACGAAGAGGCGGGTCCAGAAACGCGTCACAGTTCCCCTTCCGCGCGGCTCAGCGTTGACGGCGAACGACGACGGCGGTGACGTCGTCTTCCGCCGTTGCCGCGGGCGCCAGTTCGAGCAGGGCAGCGCACACGTCCTCGGAGGTGGTTCCCTCGCGAGTCACTTTCTCGACGTTCATGACAAAGTCATCCAGCGAGTTATGGGCATCCAGGACACCGTCACTGACGATCACCAAGGAGTCGCCGGGCCCGAGCTCGAGTTCGGCCGCCGGCCAGTGCTGGTCTTCGAGTATCCCCACGGGTGGGCCTGCTGAAACGAGTCGTTGCGCGGCGCCGTCGGCAGGAACATACAGCCCCAGTCCATGACCGGCGTCGATGTAACTGAGTGTGCCCGATGCGCTCTCCAGCCTCCCATGGAACATGGTGACGAAGGAGCCGGACTGATCCAGGTCCGAGGTAATGGTGGCCCCTGCCGATTCGAAAGCGTCGTCGAGGACCGGGGTATCGGCGACCGAGCGCATGACTGCCCGGACGGTGGCGGCGATGAGCGCGGCACCCATCCCCTTGCCCATCGCATCTGCGAAGGTCAGGTGCATGCCGGTGGGGGTCTGGTACCAGTCGTAGAAGTCCCCGCCAACGCTGCGCGATGGCCTGAAGGCACCGGCGACGTCGTACCCGTCCAGGCGCACCGTCTCCCGGGGGAGCAGGCTTTGCTGGACGACGGCGGCGCGGGCGAGTTCGTCGCTCTGGCGCTGATCCTCGGCCGGCGCGGCAGGGGTGCGCGCCCGGCGGAACAGGGCACGGATGCGTGCCTGGACTTCCTTGGGGCTGAAGGGCTTGCTGATGTAATCGTCAGCGCCGGTATCCAAGCCGTTCAGTCGGTCGATCTCGTCCGCGCGGGCGGTGAGCATGAGGATGTACGCGTCCGAGAATTCCCGCAGGCGGCGGCAGACTTCCATTCCATCGATGTCCGGAAGATTGACGTCCAGGGTGACGAGTTCGGCATTGGTGTTGCGGACAGCTTCGACGCCGGATAGGCCGTCAGCTGCTTCCGTGACCACAAAGTCGAGTTGCGTGAGGACTACAACGAGGAGTCCGCGGATATCGGCGTCGTCTTCGATGACTACTGCGTGGCGCACTGGTGTGGGGGAGACCATGGATCCATTAACTAATGATGCTGAGGTTTTGTCACGTTTAGTCACGAGACATGTAACGCCCGCTCACATTTGCGAGCGGGCGTTACAGGAAATGTGCAGTTATGCGGAGAGGGCTAGACGCCGAGCTCTTCCTTGAGCGCTTGGACATGGCCCTTGGCGCTGACCTGGTACTGGGTGAGCTTCACTGTGCCTTCGCCGTCGAGCACCACGGTGGAGCGGACCAGGCCTTCGACGATCTCGCCGTCGACCAGCTTCTCGCCCCAGGCACCGTATGCGCGGGCAACGGCGTGGTCCTCATCGGAGAGCAGCGGGAAAGTGAGGGCAAATTCGCCCGTGAACTTGGCGAGGGCTTCCGGGGCGTCCGGGGAAATCCCGATGACGTCGTAGCCGTTTCCCTGCAAGCTGGCGAGGTTGTCGCGGAAATCGCAGGCCTCGGTGGTGCAGCCCGGGGTTGCAGCCTTGGGGTAGAAGTAGACGATGACGTTGCGTCCGCGGTAATCGGACAGCGAGACCTTGGTGCCGTCGGCGTCGAGAAGCGCGAAATCAGGTGCTTGCGTTCCGACGAGGAGTTTGTGGGTCATGCCGATCCTTTACATTCAACCGGTGTGCACCGGCGGTTATTCAAACAACAGCGATCTTTCACAGTGCGGAGCTCTGACTTCCTATAACAACGGCGTCAGATGCTGTATTCCGCAGGTCCGCGCACGGTGGCATAGGGGCCTGGCACGAACTGGTAGCCGCCACCACGGACGGTGGAGACCGTGTGGCGGGCACTTCCGAGCTTCCGCCGCACTCTTCCAACATAAACGTCGATCGAGCGAAATGCCGCGCCGGGAAGGTCAAATGACTCCAGGAAGCGTTGCAATTCTTCACGACTTATGGCCCGTGAGCAGTTCACCACCAGGTAGCGCAGCAGCTTGTATTCCATGCCAGTAAAGGCAACGGGCTCGCCGTCGAGCAGTACTACTTCAGCGGCGAGGTCGATTGCAACTTGGCTGCGACGGGCTGCCAACGTTACGGGCTCGACGGCGGTGCTAGCGCCAGCGGCGTCGCCTTCAGCCAGGGCATCCGCAAGCGTCACGCTGCCCGGCCCCGAAAGGTGGTTACCGGCGTCGGCGGCTTCCTGTGGAGTGCCGCACCAGGAAGTGTCACCGACGCCGGAGTGCTCTGCCCCGGTGGCGGGCCAGATGCGGACTTCCGCCTCCGGGGCAAGTTTCATGGCGCGGGCCAGCACCAAGCGCGCCGCCCGCTCCCAGACCTCAGGGTCGAGCTCGTCGCCCTCGGCAGGGTTGACCCACAGCGCCAGGCCTCGCGCGCTCAAGCCCGGTCTGCTCAGGTCATTCGTGCTCAGGCCATTCGTGCTCAGGCTGGTGCCACGCCGCGCGGCGGAACCGCGTGCTGCGGGTCCTCGCGAGGGCGGCGGCCCATAAGCATTCACTGCCATGGCAGTGGGCCTACACGTTACCGCGGCGGAGCAGTTTGCCGCCGGGGTTCTGGCCGTCGATCGGGGTGCCGCGCAGGTAGGTTTTGCGGACGACGCCGGCCAGCGGACGGCCGTCGTACGGCGTGATCGGGTTCTTGTGCTTGAGCTTGGTGACATCCACCACGAATGCCTCATCCGGGGCGAAGATGGAGAAGTCGGCGTCGTAGCCCAGGGCGAGCTGTCCCTTGGTCTGCAGCCGGGCCAGTGCGGCAGGCTTCTCGGACATCCAGGAGACCACCTGTTCCAGCGGGATTCCGCGGTGGCGGGCTTCGGTCCAGATCAAGGACAAGCCCAGCTGCAGGGAGGAAACGCCGCCCCACGCCACGGCGAAGTCGCCGTTTTCCAGGTCCTTCAGGTCCAAGGTGGAGGGGGAGTGGTCCGAGACGATGCAGTCGATGGTGCCATCCTGCAGGCCTTTCCACAGGAGCTCGCGGTTGGAGGCTTCGCGGATGGGCGGGCAGCACTTATAGGCCGTGGCGCCGTCCGGGATTTCCTCGGCCATGAGCGTCAGGTAGTGCGGGCACGTCTCAACGGTGAGGTTGACGCCGTCGCGCTTTGCGGAGGCGATCATCGGCAGCGCGTCCGAGGACGAGAGGTGCAGGATGTGGGCGCGGGCGCCGGTCCAGCGTGCGCGTTCGATGACCTCGGCAATGGCCTTGTTCTCGGCGCCGCGGGGGCGGGAGGCGAGGAAAGTTTCGTAGTGGTCACCGCCCGGGTGGGGTGCGCGGTCGATCGCGTGGGAGTCCTCTGCGTGCACGATCATCAGGGAGTCGAAGGACTTGAGCTCAGCCATGTCCTCTTCCATCTCATCCGCTTCAAGGTGCGGGAATTCGTCCACGCCGGAGTGCAGGAGGAAGCACTTGAAGCCGAACACGCCTTCATCGTGCAGCGGGCGGAGGTCCTTTTTGTTGCCCGGGATCGCACCGCCCCAGAATCCGACGTCCACGAACGCCTGGTCCTTGGCCACCACGCGCTTCTGCTCCAGGCCGTCAACGCTGGTGGTGGGAGGGATGGAGTTCAACGGCATGTCGATGATGGTGGTCACGCCACCGGCTGCTGCGGCGCGGGTGGCCGAAGCGAAGCCTTCCCACTCGGTGCGGCCGGGCTCGTTGACGTGGACGTGGGTGTCCACCAGGCCGGGGATGAGGGTTTCGTCGTCTGCGAGTTCGATGACCTCGTTGCCGGTCAGTCCGTTGCCGAGGGGTTCGATCGCGACGATAACGCCATCGCGAATGCCGACTTCGCGGGCAGTGATACCGGCGGTGGTCAGGATGCGCTGGCCCCGGATAACGAGGTCATAGGCGCCGATTGCTTCAGACATTGAGGTACTCCTTGTTTTCGGTCCGTTCCGCCAGGTACACGCCTATGTGCTTACCTAATTGTTCAAGCAGCGGACCTGCTTGGGCGATACATTGTTGGACGTCTTTTTCCAGATCGGTCAGGGCATGGACCGTGTGGAAGCCGGCGTCCGTGAGTTGTTCCCGGCTCAGGGTACTCCGGCCGCACACTGCGATCACGGGAACCCCGTTCCGTTGCGCCGCCCGGGAGACACCCATGGGCGTCTTGCCGAGCAGGCTTTGTTCATCCAGGCTGCCTTCGCCGGTGATGACCAGATCGGCGCCCTTCAGCCTCTCTTCGAGGTCGGTGAATTCAAGCACGACGTCGATGCCCGGCCGCCGCTCGGCCTTCAGTGCCGCGATGGCAATGTAGCCAACGCCGCCCGCTGCTCCGGCACCCTCGGCCTTGGCTGCGAACTTTGCCTGTGGGCCGGTTGTTGCCGCGAGGACGTCCACGAAGTGGCTCAGCGCCGCGTCCAGCTCGGCGACGTCGTCCGGCGTCGCACCCTTCTGCCGTCCGAAGATCGCTGGGGCTCCGCTGGCCCCCAACAGGGGATTGTCGACGTCGGACGCCAACACGAACTCCGTGGCTTCGATGCGGACGTCGAAGTTGGAGAAGTCGATGGTTTCCAGCCTTGCCAGGGCAGCGCCGCCGCCGGGGAGCTCGCTGCCGTCCTTGTCCAGGAAGACTGCCCCGAGGCCCTGGAGGACTCCCGCGCCGGCGTCGGTGTTGGCGCTGCCGCCCACACCCAGGATGATCTTGCGGCAACCGAGGTCCAGCGCGGCGCGGATGAGTTCGCCGGTTCCAAGGCTTGTTGCGTTCTTGGCGGTTTCGCGGGTTGGCCCCTCGGGGAGGAGGGCGAGACCGGAAGCTGCCGCCATTTCGATGACAGCTTCCTGCTCCCGGACCGCGAAGTCCGCTTGCACGGGTTCGCCGAGCGGGCCGGTGACGGTGGTGGTCCGGCGGGTGAAGCCGGAACCGATCGCGGCGTCGATGGTTCCTTCGCCGCCGTCGGCCACCGGAATGTGTGTTGCCTCCAAACCTTGCCCGAACCCCGCCAGCAAGCCTGTAGCCAGGTGCTTGGCGACGTCGGGCGCGGACAGCGAGCCCTTGAATTTGTCCGGGGCGATGACAACACGCATTCCGGTGCCTCCCTTCTTACTGTTATTTACGCTTTGGTGAGGATCGCGGTGGGGGCGTCCTCAGCGGTCTCAGCCAGCTCTTCGAACTCGTTCACGCCGTTGATCTCAACGCCCATGGAGATGTTGGTGATCTTTTCCAGGATCACTTCAACAACCACGGGAACCTTGAACTCGCCCATCAGTGCCTTGGCCTTGTCGAAAGCGGCAGGCAGGTCGTCCGGGTTCTCGACGCGGATGGCCTTGCAGCCCAATCCCTCGGCAACCTTGATGTGGTCAACGCCGTAGCCGTTTGTCTCCGGGGAGTTGATGTTTTCGAAGGCCAGGGAAACGTTCTGCTCCATGTTGAAGCCGCGCTGGCTCTGACGGATCAGGCCCAGGTAGCTGTTGTTCACCACCACGTGGATGTAGGGCAGGTTGAACTGTGCGCCTACGGCCAGTTCCTCGATCATGAACTGGAAGTCGTAGTCACCGGACAAGGCAACAACCGTCGCGTCCGGGGTGCCACGAACCACGCCGAGGGCTGCGGGACCGGTCCAACCCAGCGGACCGGCCTGGCCTGCGTTGATCCACTTGCGGGCACCGAACACATGCAACATCTGGGCGCCGGCGATCTGCGACAGGCCAATGGTGGACACGTAGGTGGTGTCGCGGCCGAAGGCCTTGTTCATCTCCTGGTACACGCGCTGCGGCTTGATGGGCACGTTGCTGAAGTTGGTCTTGCGGTGCAGGGAGCCCTTGCGCTCCTGGCACTCGGCAACCCAGCCCGAGTAGTCCGGCAGGGTCTTTGCTGCCTGGCGCTCACGGGCCAGCTCCAACAGACCGTCCAGCGCCGCACCGGCGTCGGACGCAATGCCCAAGTCCGGGGAGAAAACGCGACCGATCTGGGTCGGCTCGATGTCGATGTGAACGAACTTACGGCCAGCCGTGTAGGTGTCCAGGCCGCCGGTGTGGCGGTTGGCCCAACGGTTGCCGATGCCGATCACGAAGTCGCTCTGCAGGAAGGTCTCATTGCCATAGCGGTGCGAGGTCTGCAGGCCAACCATGCCGGCCATCAGCTGGTGGTCGTCCGGGATGGCGCCCCAGCCCATCAGCGTGGGGATAACGGGAACGTTCAGGATCTCGGCCAGCTCTACCAACTGAGCCGAAGCACCGGCGTTGATGATGCCGCCACCGGCGACGATCAACGGGTGCTTGGCCGCGGTCAGCAGATCCAAAGCCTTCTCGAGCTGCTTGCGGGAAGCCTTGGGCTTCTCCACCGGCAGGGGCTCGTAGGCGTCGATGTCGAACTCGATCTCGGCCATCTGAACGTCGATGGGCAGGTCCAGCAGAACCGGGCCCGGACGACCCGAACGCATCAGCTGGAACGCCTTCTGGAAGGCGCCGGGAACCTGGCCCGGCTCCAGGATGGTCATGGCGAACTTGGTGAGCGGCTTGGCGATGGACTCGATGTCCACAGCCTGGAAGTCTTCCTTGTGCAGCTTGGCAACGGGTGCCTGGCCGGTGATGCAGAGCATGGGGATCGAGTCAGCCTGGGCTGCGTACAGGCCAGTGATCATGTCCGTGCCTGCGGGGCCCGACGTGCCGATGCAGATACCGATGTTGCCATCAGCTGCGCGGCTGTAGCCGTCGGCCATGTGGCTGGCACCTTCAACGTGGCGGGCCAGCGTGTGGCGGATGCCGCCGTGGGCACGCATTGCCGAGTAGAACGGGTTGATGGCTGCGCCTGGCAGGCCGAACGCCTCGGTGGCGCCCTCCTTTTCCAGGATGGCGACTGCCGCATCAACTGTGCGCATCTTTGCCATGGTGTACTCCTTGAAAGTCTGTTTTTGGGTGTGGTGAGGGAGCCGCCGTCGTTATTTATGTACGACGGCGGGTTCCCTGCTGTGTGTTGCTTAGTTGCCTTTGGGCTTACTTCCGGCCGCTGAGCTGGAGGACCTGCTTGAAGAGGCCCGAGTGGTCCAGGCCGCCGTCGCCCTGGTTGACGGTTGCGGCGACGAGCTGGGCGACGACGGCGCCGAGCGGGACAGCGACGTTGGCTTCGCGGGCTGCGGAGGTGACGATGCCGAGGTCCTTGTGGTGGAGGGCCAAGCGGAAGCCAGGGTCGAAGTTGCGGTCCAGCATCTTCTGGCCCTTCTGGTCGAGGACCTTGGAGCCGGCCAAGCCGCCGCCGAGGACCTTCAGTGCTGCGTCGGTGTCTACGCCATAAGCCTCGAGGAAGGCGATTGCCTCGCCGAGGACCTGGATGTTGACGGCCACGATCAGCTGGTTGGCTGCCTTGACGGTCTGGCCGGAGCCGGACGGGCCGACGTGGACGATGGTTTTGCCCACTGCGTTGAGGACTTCCTGTGCTGCCTCGAAGTCTGCCTTTTCGCCGCCGACCATGATGGACAGGACGGCGTCGATGGCGCCCTGTTCACCACCGGACACGGGCGCATCGAGCGGGCGGATGCCGGCTGCTACGGCTTCTTCGGAGAGACGCTTGGCAACGTCCGGGCGGATGCTGGATGCGTCGATCCAAAGAGTGCCCTGCTTCGCGTTGGCGAAGACGCCGTCTTTGCCGCTGACAACACCCTCAACATCGGGGGAGTCCGGGACCATGGTGATGACGACGTCGGCGTCCTTGACTGCGTCCGCGATGCTGGTGGCACCCTGGCCGCCTTCGGAGACGAGCTTGTCGATCTTGTCCTGGCTGCGGTTGAAACCGGTGACCGTGTGGCCGGCCTTGACGAGGTTGATGGCCATGGGGAGGCCCATGATTCCGAGGCCGATGACTGCAACGTTGCTCATTGTGGTTCTCTTTCTGAAAGTCTGTTTTAGCTCAGGTGTGCTGGATGGTGAGTCAGTCGCTGTGGCGGGTGCCGCCGTCGTGCGCTAGTTGGCGTCGGCGCGCTGGCGGATGGCCCAGCTGAAGGCCGACTCCTGCGGTTCCTTGTACTCGAGGCCGATGTAGCCGTCGTAGCCGAGTTCGCGGCTGCGGGCGATCCATTCGCCGAGGGGGAGGTTGCCGGTTCCCGGAGCGCCGCGGCCGGGGTTGTCGGCGATCTGGATGTGGCCGAAGTCCTTGGCGTGGTTCTCGATGACGGATTCGACGTCGTCGCCGTTGACTGCGAGGTGGTAGAAGTCCGCGAGGAGCTTGATGTTCTGGGCGCCGGATTCTGCCTTGACGCGGGCGATGACCTTGAGTGCGTCTTCGGCGGTGAGGAGCGGGTACTTGGGTGCGCCGCTGACCGGTTCGAGGAGGACGGTGCCGCCGATGCGGGCGACGCCCTCCGCTGCTGCGCCGAGGTTCTTGGCCGCGAGTTCGTCCTGCTCTTCAGGGGTGAACTCGTCCTGGCGGTTGCCGTAGAGGGCGTTGAAGGCCTTACAACCGAGGCGCTCACCGATGCCGACTACGACGTCGATGTTGTCCTTGAACTCGGAGCAACGTCCCTTCCAGGAAACCAGGCCGCGGTCGCCGCCGGGCATGTTGCCAGCGTTGAAGTTCAGGCCCGTGAGCTGAACGCCGGCGTCCTTGATGGCTGTTTCAAACTCAGTTGTCTCTTTGTCTGTGGGAACCGAAGTGGCGAAGGGCCACCAGAACTCGACGGCGTCAAAACCGGCTGCCTTCGCGGCGGCGGGGCGCTCGAGCAAGGGCAGCTCCGTCAGGAGGATGGAGCAGTTCACTGTGTACGTCATCGTAGGTCCTTCCGAGGAGGGGCTTTGATCTATCTTCCGGGTTGCTTGGCTGCTGCCTTGGTGTTTGGCTTCAGTTTCCGCTTTGTGGAATTTAGATTCTGCTTTATGAAAAGTTTAGGGAAGGTGGGGGTGTGAGTCAAGGGGGTGGTTGGGAGGTGGGGTTGGGATGCCTAGCCGTCGCCCTACTTTTGAGCTAGTGGCATACCGGCGTGGGAGACAAGCCATGTCCGCGCGGATCGAGACGGTGAGCCCACTCCGCGCTCCCTATGACGGGCGGCTAGGCTGTCCATTATGGAAGGTCGACTGTCATATCAGTCACTGGCTCGAGTACCTATGGAACCGTGATGAGTAAATACGACGCCTGCGACATTACGAATTGGCCTATCACGGCTCCCGAATATGGCGGAGATGACGGAAAGAACTGGGTCGGGCGACCGGAGCTCGCCGATCCCTCTGAGAAATCCCAGTGGTGGCTCTTCAAGCCTGCAAAATATGGGCTCATGACCCTTCCGGGGAGCGTTCCGGGCGCAAGATACCGGCGACGAGATGATCATGTGGAGAAGATTGTTTCCGAACTCGCGGACCTAATAGGCCTACCGGCTGCTGACGTTGAAGTCGCCGTCCGGGATGGTGAGGAGGGGATCATTTCCAGGAACGTCGCTCCGAAAGGGTGGGATCTTCAACCTGGGAACACATACCTATCCGAATTCGATGGCTACCTGAACTGCGACGTCAATGATCGCCCGCGTAACAGGGTGGGGCACAACGTGACCAACATATCGAAGCTGCTTCAAGGAAAGCCAGGACCGCCCGACACAGCAGTTGCGGAGTGGGAAGCACTTGATGTTTTCGTCGGTTATTTGATTCTCGATGCGTGGGTGGCCAACACTGACCGTCACGCTTTGAACTGGGGTCTTTTGGACAGCAATGGTGCTGCTCGTCTCGCCAAGTCCTATGACCACGGAAGTTCATTGGCTTCAGGGGCTAGTGAGACACGATTGCGCCAAATTTTGGAGTCAGGCGTTGAGGGCTGGAGCCAGAGGGCGCTGGCCCATCGATTTGAGGATGGTAAGAAGAAGACTCTCCTGGACGTAGCATGGGAGGGACTGCAACTCTCATCGGGTCGAGCGAAGGAGTTTGTGGACCGAATTGGTTCGCTGGACCGCGCCTCATGGCTTGGCGTGTTGGAAGGTATACCCTCAATGTCAGAGGTCGCCTATACGTTTGCAGACGAACTTCTCGCAGCAAACAGAAAGAGGTTGTGTGATGGCAACAAGCGTCTTGAATAGACCTGCACCACAATCGTCCGACATCACGGCACGTCGCCTTCTAGTGACCCGCCAATTCCCTGACAGCCGGCTCTACCGTCCTGTCGGATTTTTGACGTCAGATCGTGGCGAATACTGTTTCGCCTACATACGTAAATCCGTGGAGGCTCCCTGGTTCGCCCCGCTTCCTGGTCTAAGTGACTCTGGACGTAGATATACGTCTGACCAACTTTTTCCGATATTTGCAGAGAGAGTGATTTCGGCCCGCCGGCCGGATCGAACGGAAGCGTTGAAAGCCTTGGGCCTGCCGGAGGACGCTGCACCCTTTGAAGTGCTCAACCGCAGTGGCGGCCAGCGCGTAGGGGACACGATCGAGTTGGTACCCATGCCGTGGGTAGCCTCAGATGGAGCGTTCTCGCAGTTGTTCCTCGTTCACGGCGTTCGACACCGCAGTGCGGAGGCGCAAGATCGGATCGCCCACCTGGAGCCCAGGGATCGCCTAGTGTTGCGCCGGGATCCACATAATGCTGTCAATGCCTTGGCCGTACAAGTCGAGGATAATGACGGACTCACTTTGGGGTTTGTTCCGGATCCGTTAGCTGAATTCATTCAGGACGTATTAGACGACCACCGCGGTTATCGACTGTCGGTCGAACAGGCTAACGGGGTGGATGCGGGATATCATTTTCGCTTACTTGTTCGACTTGATGGCTTTGTGAGCCCGGGTGAACAGCCCTACACAGGCCTCGAGTGGGACACTTTCGGCTAGAGAGACGCTACGGTCATTGAGGCGTCCTTCTCCACAGCCGTTGGGATGCATACTCGGAAAGATGGAATGCATCTCAACTTAGCGGTGGCTACGATGCCTGTCGTTGATTCCGTTGCACTCCGGTACACCTGCGACGCGGCATCCGTCGCAGCTGTACCCATATGGAAGCAATTCTTGAGGGCGTTTCCGGTGAGGCCCTGCATAAGCCGTTAGATAGCTCAACGTTCCGTTAAGCACTCCGACCACATTGAGGAGCCCCTCGGGCAGGGCGGTGGCGGTGGCGGCCAGGACCCTCGTCACTGCTCGCGGAAGGATAATCGAACGGCTCGGTCGACAGTACAGGAGGTCGCTGGGACTGCCGGTGTCTTCGTAGGGACGGCGTGGCGCGTCTTGAATGGAAGCCCGGCAATCAGTGAGGCGGCCAAGGAGAAGTAAACGCCGACATCCATCAGCTCGGCTACCGCCCGCTTGCCTCGGCACGGGACCTCAGAAGAGACCGGACCATGCGCGTCCTCGCCCTCGCCAAGAACCTCGATTCCCTCGTGATCAGTGAAGTGTTTCGAGGTGTCGGTGACGCAGTCGCGGACTCAGGCTACGTTGACCCACCGCAGCGACCGACAGAGATCTGGATCGCCACCAGCAGCTACAACCGTCTGGCGGGGCTTTTGGCCAACCCGACAACGATCTCCTCGATACGAGCGAACACCTCGGCCTGCGCCCGCTGGGACGCCCTCCAATCATTCGGGATCTGCAACGAGTGGTCCGCGCCGGGCACTTCAAAGAAGGTTCCGGCGTCGTCGGGTCCTCCGCCACCGTCCCACAGCCTGTCTTCGGATCCACCAATGAAGAGGTCGTCCTTGGAGAATCCGCCGGGGAGGGTAGCCCGGACCAGACCGTCGGTCAGCAGGGGAGTCAGCCAGATGCCAGGGATTTGAGCCGCGTCTGCCCAAGGAATCGAGAGTGTGCTGAGAGACTTCGCAACTATCAAGCGTTGGGCAGCCTGCGGCGTTGCGGCAAACGCGAGCTCGGCGGCCTGGGTCACAAACGAGTGCGGATCTTCACTGGGAGCGTCGCCGGGCGTCCAGCGGACAGCCTGGACGTGCCATCCGAGTGCAGCCAGAATCTCGCCTGACCAGAAGAGTACCGGCCCCTCAACCGGGTAGCCGGACCCAGGAAGTAGAACGGCTACCTTCGCGCGTTCCTGACCGGTCGTGGTTGCTTTGGCCCACGTGAAGGATTCCATGCGCACGGAAGCTAGCGGGGCGGGCAAGAGAGCGCACCACCTAGACAGTCCGCGTCCACCCCCTAGATATCGCCGCATTGTCGAGCAGTTCACAGACGGATCGATCGTCAGCGGGTCTTGGAAGAAAGATCGGCAAGGTGTGGACGCCCTGACCTGCGGGTCAGGGCGTCCAAGCTAGAGAGCCCGACGGAGCGCTTGGCGCGGCCCCAGGGTGGTCAACGATTGCCTTGCCGACTAGAAAACACGTAGGTCGCGACCATGGCAACTGCAGCCGTCAGTGCCAGTACCGCCACCAGATGATTGCTGAAAAGCGCAGTAACAGCTGTGATGAAGAACAGGCAAGCCGCCGTAAGCGTCAAGAGCTTCATTGGTCGCCACAATGCGCGAAAACATCGTCGCGGGCCATGACGTGACCCGGGAACCCGTCCACACAGCAAACTTGCTGCCAGTTCATTTTCTTCTCCTTGAACTCAACTTTTGCGAATCGTCGGATTCCCCCATGCGCTCGATCAAGAATCCCGACGCAGTTCAGCATGAACCACAGGAGTGCACTCACGAGGGCCAGGAACAGAAAATGAGTGGTGTTTTGGGCGTCTCTAGGAGTTCAAGGGGGCGAAATTGGGTGGTTTTCAAAGCCGCCTAGGTGGTGAAGTGGCCGGCTCCCCTGCGGAACCACTGGTGGAAGAACGTTGGGACGGCCGACCCACAGTTCAGGACGTCGCCACGACGGGAAAGAGAGCGCACCACCTAGCCCACCCCCAACCAACCCCTAGGTGCCCTCAATTCACCCCTAATTCCCGCCCCTTCACCACCTAGTTTTCTCCATCCAACCCTGTGGCCGCTCCACCCGCCCATAGTGTCCTTCCCAGAGCGCGGACCCCGGATCACCACCGGGACCGCAGCAGGAAACACGTGAACAACTATTGGGGGTTGGGTCATTGAAGCTGACTGAGCAACATACCATTGCCGCCGCTGTGGATCAGTGGATCACAGGGATCCCGGGTCGCATCCCCGGCCACGTCATTTTCGTCGAAAGTCCCGAGCACGCGGCCTACGCGAAGACACTGGCCGGCGAGGGCTCCACCATTCTGGTCCTCAACGGGGACAAGGAGGACGTGGAGATAGTCCCGGTCCAAGGATCGTTCGACGTCGGCGGCGAAGAACTGCTGGTGGCCGGCAGCCTGAACCTGGAGATCCAGGACTACCTGGCCATAGCGTTCGTGAACCTCGTGGGCGTGACCGTCGTTAGGATAACCACCAAGCAAGACTGGCAAGCATTCTTCGACGACGCAGAACAGGCCCGCATCTCCGGCCACTTCGTGCAGCAGCTTACTGAGGTCAACGCAGTGCTGGCAGAGCGGGGCTTGCTCAGCGGCGGCACCCGAGACACCCTCATGCTGGCCCGGCTCCACATCGCCGCGGACGGGTCCATCCGCACCGGGCCCTACGGAACCACCATCGGCCGGGTGGGGGATGTCATCACCGATCTCCGGGTGAGGGCCATCGCGCTCCGGCCGGAATCTGCTGTTGCCGCCGTCTACTATCCCTGGGACATCCAGGATTCCCTCGCGGCCAAGTCCTGGATCCCGCGCTACCTCGCCGCCTTGGATGCCTGGAAGTTCGTTCCCCGGCAAGACCGCGAAAGCACGAGGTTGGTCGGCTTCGGACTCAGCCTCTACGGCGCAAGCACCAGCGACCCTCTCGCTCAAGCAACAGCACCCTTCATCCTCAAGAGGGGGATGGAACACACCCTCCTGGACACCGCAACGGGCAGGCTGTTCAAGATCGGTCAGGACGCCGCAGCTATCATCGAGGCCGTTTCCAACATAGGGAACGTCAGCGCGGCGGCAACCAGAGTTGCCCCTGCGCTCAACGTCACAGCGGCGACGGCGGAAGAGTCCGCGCACGCGGTTCTCGCCCGGTTTGCGCAGCTCGGTATCGACATCCTCGGTACCCGCTCATGACGGTGGCGCCCATTCTCCCGACTCCGAGGACGCAACTTCCGCTGTGGGTCCCGCTCGTCACCCAGCACGACTTCGCCGCGGACACCTATACAGCTGTTAAGGCCGACGGCGTTTACGTCACCTTCGAGGACGGGCAGCGCAGGCTGTGCGCCAAGAGCGGACTGTGGAACGCCAACCTCGGCTACGGCAACCCACGCATTGCGGCGGCCATCCACAAAGAACTCGAGACTGCGTCCTACCTTCCCCTTTTCCGCACAGCCCACCGCCAAGCCATCCATGCCTCCACCGCACTCCTGAACCTCCCCGCGCACCCCTGTCAGCGCGTCGTCTTCTCCACCTCGGGCGGGGCCGCTAACGACGCCGTCATGAAGCTCGCCCGGCAATACTTCGTCCTCAATGGACAGCCTGAGCGGAAACTCGTCGTCGGCCTCAGCGGCAGCTACCACGGCCTCACCTACGGAAGCCAAGCCCTCAGCGGTGACGAGCTCGGCCAGGCGATGTACGGCGTCGACCGGCGGAATATCCGCCACATCAGATTCGACGACGACGGCGCTGAACTGGAGCTACTGATGCGCAGGGAGGGCAACAGGATCGCCGCCGTGATCATCGAGCCGGTCCTCGGATCGGGGGCGGAAGTGGTCCCGGCGAGCTTCATCGAACAGCTTATGAGGCACCGAGAGGACCACGGCTTCCTCCTGGTCGCCGACGAAGTCGCCACAGGCTTCGGCCGCGTCAGCGGCTGGTTCGCGTCCGATGAATGGCGGGAAGCGCCGGACGTCGTAGTCACCTCAAAAGGACTCACCAACGGGACCAGCGCGTGCGCGGCACTGCTGATCGCGCAACGTGTCACGGACGCCTTCGACAAGAACGAGGCCGTCTTTGTCCACGGTGAAACCCAAGCCGGCACCCCGGCTACCTGCGCCGCGATCCTGGCCACCATCGAGGAGATGACAAGGCTGGACCATCAAACCCTGAACAAGCAGGTGTCAGCCGGATTGGACAAGCTCATCACCGAGCTTCAAGCCAGCAAAGGCGTGGGCAACTCCACCGGCCGTGGTTGCATGCGGGGGATCAAGCTCCTCACGGATAACGGATTGCCCCTTTCCGCCAACGCAGTGCTCGCCGTCGTCAAACGCATCCACTGCGCGGGAGCCATAGTGCAGCCGGGACCGGGTCGGATCCAACTATTGCCCGCGCTTACCTACACGGCAGCAAACTTCGAGGAACTACACCGCGCGATCGCGGCAGGCTTGGCGAGGTCCAAGCGCGATGGGGTGTTCGCGTGATCGCCGACCGCACGTGGAATACGCGCTGCGTCATCCTCGACCACGGAGTGTCCGCCAGGTACGTCGGCGCGCTCACCCGCGGCCGGACCGGCCTGGTGGTGGACAACGCACTCCCGGAACACCGGGAGCGGCTCCTTGCCGGCGGCCTCAAAGGAGTGCCGGTTCTTGGCCTCGACGCGATGCCCGTCACCCGCGAAACCCTCCGGAAGGTGGGCCACTTCATCCGCGAAAAAGGGTTGCAAACAGTCGTCGGGCTCGGTGGCGGATCCGTGTTGGACGCCGTGAAGCTCGCCGCCGTATTCACCGCCGACCCAACGCTGGCCAATTTCGCCGAAGTCCATGCGAAGCGCTCCGGCCTGCTGGTTTTGCCCCCGATCCGCAACATCGAGGAACGTCCCAAAACCGTCCTCCTGCCGTCCACCGTGGGGACCGGTGCGGAAGTCAGCGGGGTCGCATGCCTGGACACCGCCGTCGGACGCCGCCTCATAGCCTCGCCTCACCTTTCGGGTGACGTGGCAGTGCTCGACGGCGGACACCTCGCCACCCTGCCGCGGCACCTGGTCCTGGAGGGTCTGCTCGAGGCGTTCCTTAGGGTGGCGGGAACCCTGACGGGCAGCAGTGCCAGCAGATTTGACGACGACGCCTACTCGCTGATGCAACGCATGATCCGGCTGGGGTTGCGGCTCGCCCACGTCGACGCCCCCGAGATGAGGCTGGCCGCGGCCCGCCTCAGCATGGAGACGCACACCGGTTGGTCGCTCACGGGTCGGAATCCTTACGGTGCCAAGCACTGGTACGTGGCCAACGAACTCGCTTACGTCATGGGTGTCCGCAAGATGACCGCCACGGCAACCGTGATCGGGCCCATTTGGGAAGAGATCGTGAACGGCGCCGCAGCCTGGGGTGACCGTGGGCGCCTTGATGAACTGTGGGCGGCAGTCAGGGAAGTAGAACCGACTCTCGCATCAAACCCGGCCAGCGGCATCAACGAACTCACGCGCCATTGGGGCATCGCAAAGCTCCCGACCCTCAGCGAAGAGGCCTTGATGCAGACCAGCGTCGCCGCCATCCAGAGCTGGGGTGGAGTCCTTCCCATGCTGCGCGGCATCGATGTGGCCCAGATCCAGCACGTGCTGAGGGTCGGGACTACTGAGGGTGGCAGCCGCACCGAACTTGCCATGCCCAAAGGGCAACCTACGAGTGGCAGGGGAGAGGGGGTGAGCACATGAACAGCAGCACTGCACTGAAAGCGCTGGACCTCCACATCCAGGAGCTGGAAAGCCTGGACATCCCGGATGACTGGAGCGAGCGGATCCACGGGGATCACCGTTGGCCTGGCGCTGGTTGGTATCGCCGTCAGCATCACCTAGCGGCCGCCAGTCCATGCGGAGCCATTCAACTCGCGAAGAAGGGAGGTGAGCGAACATGCAGGACCAACTCAACATTTCCATCCAGGAAATCGAGTCCATGGACACCCCGGACTTCAACAACTGGTTCATCGGGGTCTCCCAAGGCGTCGCGCTGGGCTTGATCGCAGTCAGCATCACGTAGCCCGGGCTTTACGGCGCCACGGCCAACACGGCACCACTCCCCACACAGGCACCAGAAAGGAGGAATCAATGAACGCACCATCGAATCTCCAACTGAGCATCGAAGAGCTGGAGAACCTCGACACCCCGGACGATACACCGTGGTACATCCGCGTTGGTGACGTGATCATCATCGCCGGCATCGTCGTCGGAATCGCCGCTACCTAGCCGGTACACGCGGGCGGTGCAACGTTCCGCCCCCGCCCGCGTGTACCCCCTCCATGTCCAACCTCCCGGAGAACACGAGCTGATGAACATCGCATCCGATAAGACCGCCGACGCCATCCTGCGGGTCCTGGGCCACGTCGATCCGCCCGAGGACCTGTACAGCGTCTCGGGATCACGCCTCTACGACCAAGTCACAGCCAACGACCTCACCGAACTCCCCGAGATACTCGGCGCCGCGCAAAGAACCAGTGGCCCCATCCTCGAACTGGCTGCGGGCTCGGGCCGGATCACGCGTCCGTTGCTGGCGCTGGGGCGTCCCGTGACCGCCGTCGACTCTTCGCCGGAGATGCTCTCCTTGTTGCGCGAGAGAGTGGCTACGCGCGCCTTCAATCCGCGCGCTGCGGCAGTTCGACTCGTTGAGGCCGACATGTCCCGTTTCGAGCTCGACGACGCCTACGGTTGCGTCGTTCTCGGCGCCAGTTCCATCACTCTCCTTGATCCGGCCGGGCGGCATGAACTCTTCCGCCGCGTCCGGAAATGCCTGGCGCCGGAGGGTCGCTTCCTGCTGACCGTACTTAACGCGGACGGCAATGAAGGCTACGGCGAGGACGCCGGATGGAACGACGGCGGCACCACCGTTTCGACGATCGGCGAGGACTCATTCCTGGTCACCGTGGAGAACCGTGATCCGGTCAACGGCGCGCGCAGGGTGACCATGATCCACGTGTGCTTCAACGAGGGAGGCACGTACCGGTCCTCGGCATATACCAGCGAGGTTGCCTTTGTCAGCAACGACCTCATTGAGGAGGAGATTGCCTCCGCGGGGCTCAGGATTTTTGAACGGCGGCCAGTGCGGATCACCAGCGGTGTACCCGGTCAGTACGACGTCGAACTGTGGGTGTGTGGCTGATGAACGCTGATCCTCTCCCCACCCTCGATCCTCTCCGCACCCTTGATCCTGCGCTGGGCCTCGTGTCCGAGTCCACGGTTTACCTTCCCAATGACGTGGGCCTGTGGCGAACGGTTGGGCTGCTCGCGAATACTGAGTCCCGCAGTCTCGCGTCCGCCGTCGGCGCTTTCGACGTCAACCGGCGAGCCTCCCTGACCAGGGGAGCCGGGGAGGCAGTCGAGCGGTTCGCGTTGGTGCCGATGCGTGGGGACTCTGCCCCGTTGGTGGAGTCCGACGGCGTCCCCTGGTACTGGGCTACCGACCTAATCACCAGGGAACCGTCTCGGGTCCCCGGGCCAATGGTGGACTATGCGCCCGCAGCAACTCAGCAGAACACTTGGGATGCGTCCTTCGATCCCTCGCCGAACGGCGCTGCGTCGGGCCCGTCACAGACGTTCGCGCAAATATCGGGGCTCTCGGAAGTATTGGAGCGGGATGCCTTCCTTGGAGCTTGGCATCAGCAATGCCCACTGAACCGCGTAGACGTTGCGGTCATTCGCGCGGAAGCTCGGCAGGAACCCGGTGCACGAACTCTTGTGTCGTTGCTGGACGCGGCGAACCGGGCCGGCGTCGAACCGATCCTCGCGTTCGTTCCGCATAGCGGGCGTCCGCTGGAAACGGCCGCGTGCATCATCATCGGTGAAACCGGTCGCGGGCGCTTCGGAGCCGTGGGCATCAAAGCATCGTCGGACCCGATCGCAGCGCTGCGCGGCGCCTTGCAGGAGGGACTCCAGATCCGCGCATTGTTCCTGGCAAGGAAACAGCCATCAGCTCCCGTCTCCGCAGTGTCCGACGACGAATCACGCGCCGCCTTCTGGACCACCGAGCCGGCGATTGAGCACTTGCGTGGTTGGGCGGAATCGTTCCGGTCGGCGTCGCTTCCGAAAGGTGGCACCGCGCCCGACGTCGAAACGCTGGTGAGCTACCTTGCGTCCAGAAAGATCCGCCCGCAGTGGGTGGACCTGACGCACAGGCTTCCCGTGCAGATCCAGCGACTCGGCTGGATTACAGGAAAGGCCGTGTGCTCCGGGGCCATACCCCTGACCATGGACGAGTCCAAGCTGCCGGGCTCACCCATCCGCTCCGTGCCACACCCGCTGATATGAAGGCGGCAAATAACGGTCGCACCGCGGAGAGGGCGAAGCTCGGTGCTGCGCAGTGGCCGGTGCAATTGGCTTCCGCTGCCTCCATTGATGAGCCCCTCCAGGACGGCGGTCCCTGGATAGTTTCCATCAACAGCGTGCCGAAAGCCCGCGTCTCAGCCGACGTCGCGGCCGTTCTGAAGGCCGTGGACGGACGCAAAGATCCCGCACACGTGGCCCAACAGTTGGGCCAGCCGTGGACAGCGGCTGACGTCATGGGTGTGGTTCGCCACTTGGCACACACCGGAATTTTCGACGTCGGCGCTCGCCAAGGGACCACGCGGCGGCTCCAGTTCAAAGCACCCTTGACGCTACAGCTGACACTCTTCAACCCTGCTCCGTTTCTGCAGTTCCTCCGGCCCGGCGTCGCAGCACTGATTCGCCCGAGTTCAGCAGTCCTCCTCGGAGCCCTGCTGTGCGGCGGCATCGTCGGAGCTGCAGGTGCAAGCCAGAGCATCTGGCGCGTTCTCTCCGAACCGCTTCCGCTTGAGGCATACCTGATGGTTGCAGTGGCAATGTTCGTCTCCACGCTCCTGCACGAACTCGGCCACGGCATGGCTCTCACGTACTTCGGTGGGACCCCGCGGCGCATCGGAATCATGCTGTTCTACTTCTCGCCGGCCTTCTTCTGCGATGTCACTGACGGATGGCGGCTGCGTTCCCGGAGGCAGCGAGTCCTCGTTGCCTTGGCCGGACCTTTTGTCCATCTCTTGCTGGGAAGCGTTGCGCTCGCAGGCCAAGCCCTCCTTGCGGCGTCTTCCGCCAAGGACGCCACCATCCTGTACGGAGCGATCTGTTACGCCGTGGCCATCCTCAACCTGTTCCCGTTCATCAAGCTGGACGGATATGTGGCCCTCATGTCCGCCGTGGACATCCCCCACCTCCGGCAAAAGTCCCTGGAGGCACTCGCTGAACTGGTCAGCCACCGGGTCTTGGGTTCAGCCCCGAGCTTCCGGAGCAAGGGAATCCTTCCGTGGTTCGGGCTGGCAAGTTTCATCTCCGGGATCGCCTTCATGGTTGTTGGCTTCCAACGGCTCGTACCGATCTTCCTCCAACTGGGACTTGCCGGTTATGTGGCCGTGTTCTTGGCCCTGGGCCTGATGGTGGTGCTGGTAGTGAAAGCTGCTGCCCGGTTCTTCCTCTCGGCGGCCAGGCAAGGCAGTCCTCGGTGGCGGCGCTGGGGCGTTATGGCAGGCACGTTAGCCGTCGGGGCGCTGTTGCTCTTGATCCCTGTGAAACCGGAAACCGTTGCCGGATACACAGTGGTGCATGGCGAACTGAGGATCGTGGTGCCGCTGGAAGCAAGCAATCAGCACCTGGATGCCGGGGACCACGTGGCGCTGCAATCCCAAGGGATGATCATCCACCGCAACCTCGGCACGGCCACCGTTGGCGACCAGCCGCCGTCGAACGCTACGGCCCCGCTGGAGACGGTGGTGCCCGTCCACTTCGGCGGGACGAGCCTGGCCGTGGCGGCGTACCCGGGCATCCTCACAAATGCTGCGAATCTTCCTGCGTCCGGACGGGCGGTAGTGGCGAGCCAGCGGCAAACCACCTTGGCCCAATGGCTCTGGGAGACCGTGGCGGATTCGCCACTGTGGCCGCGCACCGGACAGACGCACCAACCGACGAAAGGGCAGCCATGACCGTCCATGCCAGATTCGAAGGGTTCAGTAAGAAGAGAGGGGGACGGTTCGCCGTCGAAAACCTGACATTCGATGTACTGGCCGGGCAAGTGGTGGGGCTTATCGGCCCCAATGGTGCCGGGAAAAGTACCGCACTCGCGGGTCTGACGGGGCTGCTTGAGGCTACTAGAGGGAGCGCAACCGTTTTTGGAAGCCCATACGGGGCACTCCGCCGGCCGGCCACCAGGGTAGGCGTCAACCTCGACGGAATGGATATTGAGCCAGCGCTTACGGGCCGCCGGCACCTGCGCGTCTGCCAGCTTGCTGCCGGTGTGGACCGAGGAAATGTTGACCGCGTGTTGGAGCAGGTGGGCCTGACGCGCCAAGCACATAAGAAGGTCAAGAATTATTCTCTGGGTATGCGCCAGCGGCTCGGAATTGCCTCGGCCATCATTGGTGATCCGCAGCTTTTGGTCCTCGACGAACCCGCCAACGGCCTTGATCCGGAGGGTATCCAGTGGCTCCGGACCTTCCTGAAATCCTTTGCCGCAGCGGGAGGGAGCGTGTTGGTTTCCAGCCACCAACTCATGGAACTTGAGCAGATCGCTGACCACGTGGTCATCCTCAAGCAGAAAACCCTCTTCATGGGATCGCTGGAAGAAGCCAAACTGCTCGGGGGCGGCAGCTTGGAATCCGCATACTTCAAGATCTTGGCGGCCACCCAGTGAACGCGGACAGTTCATCCCTGTCCGGAGGTGTCCTGACCGAGGGTGTCTTGTCCCGGGGCGTCCGTTCAGAGCTCCTCCGTTATGTCAGCGGGTATTCGGTCCTCGGGGTCCTGGCCTTCAGCGGCTTGGTTCCGTGGTTCGTGGCCAATTTCCTGGGTTGGCCGGACAACTCGGGGGCACTCTCAGCGGCGACCAACATCCAGACATTCTGGGCGTTGGCGGCGAGTAACGCACCTGTGGCAGGTTTCGCCGGAAGCTACCTGGTGGCGCGGGAGGCTTATTACGGGACCCTCCGGCGGAGCGTGGTGATGTCCGGACTGACACAAGTGTTCGTTGCGAAATACGCTGCCGCGGCGGTGGTAGGACTGACCACGGCCGCAACAGGAGTTCTCCTTTGGGGTGGGAGCATCTTCTTGGCCGTGCCCAGCGAAACGAGCGCCCAGCTCCTCACCTCCGAGTCTCTGGGTGAAGTGCCCGGATTGCTGGTGGCCTCGCTTTTGAGCTCACTGTGGGGGTGCTCGCTGGGCTGGATCGTCCGGAACTACTACGCGACGGCGTTACTCACCTTGGTGGTTCCGTTCGCCCTTGAGTTGCCGCTCATCGTGAACGAGCCGGGTATTGGCCGGTGGCTCCCCTCCGGGGCGCTGGCGGGAATCTTGTCGCTGCCGCTGGACCACTTGCTGCGGCCATTCCCGGCTCTCCTGGTTTCTGTTGCCTGGGTGGCCGTTTTGGCAACCTGCGCGGCCCGGGTTGTGAAGGGCCGGGAGGGCTGAATGGGTGCTGCAGTCCCTGCCCTTCTTTCGGACCTACAACGGCCGTGGTTGTGGAAAAGCTCCGCACTTGGGGTCCTTGTGGTGGCCGCGTTCATGGCACTGCTGGTTGTTGCCTCCGGTTTCGAGGCGAATACTCCGACGCCGGGAACGGTGACGATCCTGCTCGACTCAGCGTTCTCACTCACACTGACCGGAGCCGCCGTCGTAGGCTCTTTCTCCTTTACCCGGGATTTCGGTGCCGGGTGCATCGCCCGGCGGGTGCTCCTGTTTCAACGTGGGGCGGTGTTCACTGGGCGGGCAGCCACAGCAACGCTCGCAACAGGGCTTGGCGGCGGAGCAATCGGTGGCGGTGTTTGGTTGTTCCTATCGGCCACGTCCAAACCAACAGGGCAGGGGATGGGCACCGTTCTGGCGTTCGTATCGATCGCCTGCATCGGCGGCCTCTGGGGATTCTCCTTCGGGTCACTCATTCGCAACCACCTTGTAAGCCTGTTCGTGGTACCGGCCACGCTGGTGCTTCCGGGTTTGCTGCCGGACTCGCTGGAACAGATCCGGCCATTGCTTTTCCCGGTCGAGTCCCTTGCCTGGGCGAAGCAACTGGCCCTCCACATACCGGCGTCGGCGTCTTTGCTGGGAGCTGTGGATTGGCTTCTAATGATCACCACGGCGGCTTGTCTCGTGTTTTCCAAGCGCGACCTCACCTGACAAACTGCCCAACAAATAAAGGAAGTAACTGTGAATCGTAAACCCTTGGTATGGCTTCTGCTGGCGCTGATTTTCGTTTTCTATGCGGCCTACCTGTTTCTCTCAAACACCAACGGGTCACTCTGGTCCACCGTCTCGGGGATTATCTGCATTGTTGCGGCCATTGTTGTGTTTTGGAAATACCTCGTTGAGCAAAAGGCCGATCGAAGTGAGTAGTGGTGGGCCTCGCGTTGCCCAACCGGGAGGCGCAGCGCTACATGTCAGGCGGCGGCAGCCATGTTAAACCCGGCTGCTCCCGGCCCAGATACGGTTCACTCATGTCGCCGCTCTCCCGCATCGCCCCATGCGGGTTGCCAGGTCTCCTCGAGTTCGATGGGGTCTTGGGAGCCTATTCCGTCAAGGCCACCTAAAATTACTGTCAAATAGGGCTGTGCTACGTTCGAACGCGCTCTTATCATGAAGCTGTGAACGTTTTTTTCCGAAAATGGGAGGTTTGAACCTTATTCGGAGGGGTACGTAAGCAATATGGAGAATAATTTCTCCGATCGGTGCCCGTTGGCATGGGTGGCGCTCCGTGAGGGGTACCAGCGGACGCCTTCCTGAATAGTCAAAATTCAATGAAGGGATGCGTAGCTCAATGAACACACTACTGGTGATTGCCGGTGTCATTGCAATCGTCCTCTTGCTTGTTGGCGGACTCAACCAAGCCCTGGGTTTCCTGCTTTGGGTAGGAATTATCCTGCTTGTGCTGGCCCTCCTTGGCTGGGTTCTGGGACGGGGCCGGTCGCGCGTATGACAACTGATCCAGGCGAGTTGGCCGGCACCGACCAAGTGCACGACGGTATCAAGACGCCGGGACACCCCCTACCGAGGGACCTGGCGACGCCGGACGTTAGCGGTCAGGTGCCGCCGGAGGGCGGGTCCGACGACGACAATTCGGACGCCGTTGACGCCGGACAGAGCACGTCGGCCAGTCCGCCTGGGCCCGCCGAAGAAAAAGACGAACAAACCACGGATGATCGTGGATTGACCACCGAAACCAATCCCACGGATTGATGGTGGGCGGGGAGGCCGCGGCGGGAGTTTCCCGGCCGCGGCCTTGCTCTTTGGTGAAACGCCCAGTTTGTCAGTATGCTTACTAATATCCATATACACGTTCACCACTTTGGAAAGGACAGGTCACATGGACGAGAAAAATTCCACACCCGAAGAGGAAGTGGGAGGCTACGGCACCCCCACAGCTGAGCAGGAATCAGGCGGAGGCCAAGCGCAGCCCCGTGTCGAGGAGGATCTCTCCGAAGCAGGCCTGAGCCAAGACAGCCCCGACGGCGAAACTTACCAAACGGGTGCACCAAACCTGAGCCACTTGGATCCGGAAGACGCTGACAGCGCAGGAGAGCCGGGGGCAGGACGCTTGGGCGGTATTGACGAGCAGACCCAGAGCGAGCAAGCATCCCTGCCGGACGGCAGCGGTAACGACCTTCCCGAGGAAAAATCGCCTAACGATGACGGCGAGGATTTCGACGCAGGATAAGGCTGCAAAGCCCTTTGCACCGGCGCGCCATCGGTTAAGCAGCCAGCCGCCTGGCGGGCCCCTTTTTAGCACTGCCGCCAAGAGCAGTGCCGCTAGACATCAGCACCCGAGACTCGCTCGAAGGAGCACCCTTTATGGCCACGGTCAATAAATCAATCGAAGTAGATGTCCCCGTATCTGTTGCCTACAACCAGTGGACGCAGTTCGAAACCTTCCCTGAGTTCATGAACGGCGTTGAGTCCGTGGAGCAGATCGATGAGACTGCACTGCATTTCTCAACCAACGTTGGTGGCGTGAAGCGCGAGTACAACGCCCAGATCGTTGAGCAGGTCCCGGACTCCTTGGTGAGTTGGGCGAGCGTGGACGGTCCCCGAAACGGTGGCACCGTGAGCTTCGAACCCCTTGACGGGGGCAGGACGCGGGTCAACGTGGAGATCATTTGGGAGCCTGAGACGCTCACCGAAAAGGCCGGTTCCGCTCTTGGCGTGGACAGTATGCGCGTGGGCGCCGACCTGGACAAGTTCAAGAAGTTCATTGAGGTACAGGGCCGCGAAACCGGTGCTTGGCGCGGCACGGTGTCCGGCGGCGACGTCGAAGACACCGGCGTGGAGGTCAACCACGTGCAGGCTGTCGACGGCGACTTCGGTCCCAGCGGCGTGCCCACCGCCATGGGCATGCCCTCGACGGACCCGGACCTCGCAGCGCCTGCAGCCGAGGACGGATTCGTAGACCCTGCCCGGCCCCACGATTCGTAAGGTCTTGTAGACCTGATCGCAGTGATTCACCGAGGTAGACGTCAGGGCCGGCCACCAGTATTGGGGGCTGGCCCTGACTGCTTTAACAGAGGAAATTAACAGATAGACAACCGCAGTACTGCACCAAGGAGGGCCCACTGCCATGGCAACGTCCAGCCACGTGGAAACCGAGCGGAAGTTCGACGTCGACGCGGCCACGCCGCTTCCGGCGCTCGGGAAGATCGACGGCGTCGAGCGAGTGGGTGACCCGGCCATCCACACCTTGGAAGCGATCTACTTTGACACGCGGGACATGGCGCTTGCGCGGCGCCGGATCACGCTGCGTCGGCGTACCGGCGGGCCCGACGCCGGTTGGCACCTCAAGCTCCCGTTGCCTTCAGGGGATCGACGGGAAGTCCACGCCCCACTAGGCCGCGCGGATGCCGTGCCGGAAGAACTAGCCCAGCGGGTCCTCGCGTACACGCGGGGCAAGGAGTTGGCGCCGATTGCAACCCTCACGACAGAACGCACCAGCTATGCCCTGTACGGAGCCGACGGCCACCGCGTTGCCGACTTCGTGGACGACCACGTCCGCGCAGGCGTTCCCAATGGCGTTCCCGATCACCAACCCGGCCCTAAGATTTCCTGGCGGGAATGGGAAGTGGAGCTGGCCGCCGACGGCTCGGGCAAGAAAGCAGCCCAGGCATTCCTCGACGCCGTTACCGGACCCCTTGCCGAGGTGGGCGCGATTCCAAGTGCTAGAACGTCCAAGCTCGCAACCACATTGGGACAGTCATGGCCCCGGCCCCAAGGCGCGGGCCGGGAGGTGCCCAGTACGGCCGGTCCCGCGGTTGTTCCCGTCCTCCACTACCTGGAAGCCCAAGTTGCGCAGCTGCTCACCCAGGATGTGGACGTACGGCAGGGCCGCGACGACTCCGTGCACCAGATGCGCTCGCTGACCCGGCGCATTCGCTCGGTCCTTCAAACGTATAACAAGCTTTTCCTCCCTTCCCCGGTGAGCGATCTCGAGGCCGAGCTGAAGTCCCTGGCTAAAGTCCTGGGCCGTTTCCGCGACGCCGAGGTGCTCCATGCGCGGTTCCATCGGGACATCGACGCACTTCCGGGCGAGCTGCTACTGGGTCCGGTGCGGGATGAACTCGATGAACGCATGGCCGTTCGAACCGACACAGCCATGGCGGGAATCCGCGCGCGCTTGGACAGCCACCGCTACTTCAAGCTTTTGGATGACCTTGACGCGTTCCTGGACACGCCACCGGTTGCTCCCAAAGGCACGACGCCGGCCCGCAAGACTACTGCGGCGCGCGTCAACAAAGCCGCTAAACGCCTTGCTAAACGGCACCGGGCAGCGGTGGGGGCCGCCGTCGGGCCTGAACGCGATAAGGCCTTCCATAACGTCCGCAAGGCGGCGAAAAAGCTGAGGTTTGCCGCTGCCGCCGCTGAAAGCGTGCATGGAAAACGCGCAGCGAAAATGGCCAAGGCTGCGCACGCTATCCAGTCGATCCTGGGTCAGCACCAAGACAGCGCAATGTTGCGGGCTGAACTGCTCGCGCTGGGTAAGGCATCGGATGCCGGGCCCAGTGCCTTCACCTACGGTGTGCTTCACGGCGTCGAACGCAGGGCCGCGGATGCCGCCCAACAGGACTACTTGCGGCGTGGAAAGAAAGCTCGGAAACTCAGGTTGAAGAAGTCCTCAGGCTAGCCGGCAAGGTTCAATCTCCCGTTGCGGCAACTTCCCTAGTTGCCCACAGCAACCAGACGTAAACTGGCCTTCGGTCCACACACGCTATGGGAGATCCGATGCTTTGGAATGTTCTTGTCCGCTTCCTCAGGCCACACCAACGGCTCCTGATTGCGGTGGTCATTTTCCAGTTGGCGCAGTCGATCGCGTCCTTGTACTTGCCCACCCTTAATGCCGACATCATCGATCACGGCGTTGCCACCGGAGACACGGACTACATCCTCCGCACAGGTGGCCTCATGCTGCTCATCACCTTGCTTCAAATTGCCTGCGCTGTGGTGGCTGTTTACTTCGGAGCGAAGGCCGCCATGGGGATGGGCCGCGATCTCAGGGACGCCATCTTTACCCGTGTCGGCGAGTTCTCCGAGCAGGAGGTCACCAAGTTCGGGGCCGCCTCCCTGATAACCCGCTCCACCAACGATGTTCAGCAGGTTCAGCAGCTCGTGCTGATGTCCTGCACCTTGATGGTCGCCGCCCCGATGCTCAGCATTGGCGGGGTCATCATGGCGGTCCGGCAAGACGCCCAACTGTCGTGGCTTATTGCCGTGTGCGTGCCGGTCCTTTTGGTTGCGGTGGGGCTGATCGTCACCCGGATGGTCCCCCTCTTCCGCAAAATGCAGGTCAGGATCGACGCCGTGAACCGCGTGCTGCGCGAGCAACTGACCGGTATCCGCGTGGTCCGGGCATTCGTCCGGGAAGACATGGAAACTGAACGCTTCGCCGGTGCCAACCGTGACGTCACCGACGTCGCCTTGCGGGCCGGGCGGTTGATGTCGCTGATGTTCCCGGTGGTCATGTTGGTGATGAACGTTTCCAGCGTGGCGGTGATTTGGTTCGGTTCCTTCCGGATCGAGGACGGGTCCATGCAGGTGGGTACCCTGATCGCGTTCCTGAGCTACCTGATGCAGATCCTTATGTCGGTCATGATGGCAACGTTCATGGCCGTCATGATCCCGCGCGCCTCCGTGTCTGCCGACCGCATCGGTGAGGTGCTTAACACCAGCTCCAGCGTCCAGCCGCCGTCGAACCCGGTGGTCTTCCCCGGCGCCCGGCGTGGCGAACTGCGGATGCACGACGTTGGTTTCGCTTACCCCGGTGCCGAGCAGCCGGTGCTCAGCGGGGTGTCCTTCACCGCCGCCGCAGGGCAGACGACGGCGATCATCGGCAGCACCGGAGCGGGCAAAACAACCCTCGTCAACCTGATGCCACGCTTATTCGACGCCACGTCAGGCTCGGTACAGATGGACGGTGTGGATATCCGCGAACTGAAGCCTGACCTGCTGTGGGGGCACATCGGCTTGGTCCCGCAAAAGCCCTATCTCTTCTCCGGAACGGTGCGCAGCAACCTTCAGTACGGCAAGCCCGACGCCACTGAGGACGAGCTCTGGCAAGCGCTGCGGGTAGCCCAAGCCGAAGATTTCGTGCGGGAAATGGAGGGCGGCCTGGATGCCCCGATCGCCCAAGGCGGCACCAACGTCTCGGGAGGCCAGCGGCAACGGTTGGCGATCGCGCGGGCGTTGGTAAAACGGCCTGAGCTTTACATCTTCGACGACTCGTTCTCGTCCTTGGACACCGCGACGGACGCGCGGCTCCGCCAAGCCCTCAAACACCACATCAACGGTGCCACCATGGTGATCATCGCCCAGCGCGTCTCCAGTATCGCGGACGCCGACCAGATATTAGTGCTCGACGGCGGCAGGATCGTTGGGCAAGGAACGCACGACGAGTTGCTGGATACGTCAGGGACGTACCGGGAAATCGTCTCCTCACAACTTGCAGCGGAGGAAGCAGCATGAGCGGCGTTGCAGCAGGTTCCCGGGGCCCCGGCCGGCCGCCAATGGGTCCGGGCCGTGGCGGACCATTCGCCGGCATGAACATCCCGGCGGAGAAGGCCTCGAACTTCGGCGCGTCCGCCCGCAGGTTGCTCGGCACGTTGCGACCCGAGCGCATGTGGTTGACCTTGGTGCTCCTCTTTGCCTTGGTCAGTGTGACGCTGTCCGTGATCGGGCCACGGATGCTCGGCCAAGGCACCAACCTGATCTTCGCCGGCATCGTGTCCAAGCAACTGCCGGCCGGTGTCACCAAAGAGCAAGTGGTGGCGGGACTTCGCGCATCCGGGGACAACAGCAAGGCCGATATGTTGAACGCCATGACGCTCACCCCCGGCGCCGGCATCGATTTTGGTGCGTTGTCCTCGGTGCTTCTGTGGGTGTTGTGCCTGTACATTCTGGCCGCAGCGTTCGGTTGGTTGCAGGCGTACGTGCTCAACGGCGTCGTGCAGCGGACCGTCTACCGCCTGCGTGAGCGGATCGAAGCGAAAATCCACCGCCTCCCGTTGCGTTACTTCGACTCCATCCAGCGCGGTGAGCTGTTGAGCCGCGTCACCAATGATGTGGACAACATTTCGCAAAGCCTCCAGCAATCAATCAGCCAGGCGGTCTCTTCGCTGCTGACGGTGCTCGGGGTGTTGGTGATGATGCTGGTGCTATCGCCCTTGCTGGCCGTGATCGCTTTGGTCACCATTCCCTTGACCCTCGGCACCACGTTGCTGATTGCCAAGCGCTCCCAGAAAATGTTCGTTGCCCAATGGAAGAACACCGGGCAACTCAACGGACAAATTGAAGAAACATATACCGGGCATGCTCTCGTGAAGGTTTTTGGCCGCCAGAATGAGGTGCAGGAAAAGTTCCGGACCAAGAACGAAGAACTGTACCAAGCGAGCTTCGGGGCGCAATTCGTGAGCGGGTTGATTATGCCCGCCATGACATTCATCGGGAACCTGGTTTATGTCGGAATCGCCGTAGTGGGCGGCCTGCAAGTGGCCTCCGGCGCGATGCAGTTGGGCGATGTCCAAGCTTTCATCCAGTACTCGCGGCAATTCACCCAGCCGTTGGCGCAGCTCGGCTCCATGGCTAACATGCTGCAGTCCGGGGTTGCCTCAGCCGAGCGCGTCTTTGAACTGCTCGACGAGGAAGAAGAATCCGCCGAGCCGGCCCCGGTACAGCGCTCGGGAGCGGCACGTGGACGGCTGGTCTTTGAAAACGTGTCATTCCGGTACTCGCCGGACAAGCCCCTGATCTCGGACCTCAGCTTGGTCGCCGAGCCAGGGCAGAGCATTGCGATCGTGGGCCCCACCGGTGCCGGCAAGACCACCCTGGTGAATCTCATGATGCGTTTTTACGATCTGGACGGCGGCCGGATAACGCTCGACGGCGTGGATATCGCCACGATGTCCAGGCAGGAGTTGCGTTCCCGGATGGGCATGGTCCTGCAGGACACCTGGCTCTTCGGCGGGACTATCCGCGACAACATTGCCTACGGTCGTCCCACCGCGTCCGGGGCGGAGATCCTCGAGGCCGCAGAGGCCACGTACGTTGACCGTTTTGTGCGGTCCCTTCCCGAAGGCTACGACACAGTGCTCGACGACGAGGGTGGGAACGTCTCTGCGGGCGAGAAGCAGTTGCTCACGATTGCCCGGGCGTTCCTGTCCCAGCCGTCCGTGTTGATCCTGGACGAGGCGACCAGCTCCGTGGACACCCGGACGGAGGTCTTGGTGCAGAAAGCCATGAACGCGTTGCGCTCGGACAGGACCAGCTTCGTCATCGCGCACCGGCTCTCCACCATCCGGGACGCCGATCTCATCCTGGTCATGGAGGCGGGGCAGATCGTCGAGCAGGGGACTCACTCGGAGTTGCTGGCAGCGGGCGGGGCGTACTCCCGGCTGTACGAGGCCCAGTTCGCGGCGCCAGCTGCGGAGGTTTGAACAGGTCCTAGCGGGTGAGCAGGTCTGAGTAGGCTTTAGCGTGCCCGCAGGATCCGCTAGGGGAGCCGCGAGGGCCTTAGCCCCTTCGCCTCGCCGGCTTTCCCGGGGTCCAGGGGGACCGGGCTGACCAACACCGCGGGTCCCCGATGGAGCAGCCCGCCGGAAACCACTTGGCAGCGCACGCCTCCACGCCCACGCATCGCCTTGTGGGCGCCCGGTGCGAGCATCTGGTCCATCCATGCGCAAGGATGGGCCGGGCGTCCTGCTTTGAGCCGCACGACGTCCGGGCCGCACTCCAGTGTGAACTCGTGCCCCAGCAGTGGGGCCAGCTCGGCGCCTCGCAGGACCACATTGCGGCGCGTTAATAGGGGATCGAAAGGGCCAGCCCCGAGCTCAGCGGCAATGGCTTCGAGCGATTCGACGGCGAACACTGTCACCGCTGCGTCCATGTGAGCGGCTTTCCCGAAGAACCGGTCCCCAACGATCCCCTTGCCTGAGACCAAGTGCGCGCTTTCGGCATCAGTGGTGGGGACGTTGGCCGCCCCTTCCCTGGCGCGTCCAAAATAACCGTGTGCCGGGGAGACCAGAAGGTGCAGCACCTCGACGTCGTACCTGTAGTCAGCGGTCATCCCTCAACGCTAGCCCCCAACAGCCCGGTACGGGTGACCGGTCCTACAAGGAACCTTCACCAGACGAACTTTCACCGAGGCGTCGAATCAGGGCGTCCACAATGGGCAGCTGGCCTTTGACGAGCTTGGTCCGTGCCACGCTCTCTTCAAACCATCTGGCGTCGTCGATCTCAGGGAAGTCCTTAATGGCCCCGGATCCCTTCGGCCATTCCATGGGGAAAGTGTTGCTGACGATCTTTTCCGGTTGGAAGTCTCCGGCTTCAGCCGCGAACGCAGTGATGAGCTTTCCTGAGGGCTGCCGGAAAACGCCCAGCAACTCGTAGTTGGCCGGTGGGGGAGGCGAGCCTATTTCTTCCGTGAATTCGCGATGCGCGGCAGCCAGCGCGTCTTCGTCCTCAGCAAATTCACCTTTGGGGATGGACCAGGCATGGTCATCCTTACGGGCCCAGAAAGGGCCGCCCATATGGGCTATCCAGAGCTCCAATTGCCCGGACGCATTGTGCCGGAAAAGGAGTATGCCAGCGCTGCGAATGGTGATGTGCCCTCCCGAATAAAAGTGTGTCGTGCGCCAGAGCCTGCACACGTCAAGGCTACTCCCGGGCACAGGGCCGTTATCCAATTGATGATGTAAAAGTGAGTTTCCTTTCCCCTTTTGCTTCCGGCGGCCCCCTGCCTCATTCATAATCGAGGGGTTGTACGTTCTGTGGGGGGAACGTCGTTGCGGACTCCGGCAACCGCTGGGGACGTTTCCGGGCACGTCAGCAGGAGGACAGCTATGGCGTTATCAGTGGGCCGCCATCCACGTGGTGGAAGAAAAGCCATAGGTCTGGCCGTCATGATGGCCGTAGGTTTATCAATGTTCGCCGGGATAGCCCCGTCGAACTCTGCGGGCAACCCCCCTATGGTCCAAGATCCCGGCCCAGTAGGTAGCTTCGCCTGGAAAGGGTTCAACTGGCAGAAGCGTTTTTGGGGCGGGGCGCCCATGTACAACGGCAGCTGGGATGCCAACAACGTCACCGCTCCGGATTCCAACGGGTACGTGAAGCTCGGCATCAGCAACCCCACCGGAAATGCCCCGGTAGGGGCGGAGCTCCAATCCACGCGTCAGGGCTTCGGCTACGGCACGTACAGCACAACGGTGGAGAAGGACATGAGCTCGCTTCAGAAGGAGGCGGTCTGGGGTTGCCTGTTTACCTATGATCCGGCGGCCGCGCCCGGATATACCGAGATCGACCTTTGCGAAGCCTCCGCATGGGGCGGCGGAGCTGCCTACGGGCAGAGCTGGCCGGTCACCCAAGGCCACGGATATTGGTTCGATGCCACGTTGCCCCCCGGGCAGGGGAACAACACCGTGACGTTTGGTGTTACCAACGCCCCGATCCTGACGCACCGGATGGTGTGGGAACCGGGCAAGCTGACCTTCGAGACCTATGCCGGTGAGGGCTACAGCGGACCGCTTCTGAAAAGGACTGTCCTTGAAGGCTCCACAGTTCCGGTTCCGGCCAAGGAACAGATCCACTTCAACCTTTGGGTAACCGGTGGCGGCGGGGGAGACCCGGCCCATGTTGCTCCTGAATCAGTCACCGTCCGTGATTTCTCCTTTGTTCCCGGCATTCCCTTGACGGCGCCGACCCCCACCGTTTCCGGAACGGCCGCCGTCGGATCGACTTTGACAGCGACACCAGGGACCTGGACCACCGGAACCACCCTCAGCTACCAGTGGTTCCGGAGCGGCACCGCTATTTCCGGAGCCACCGCCACCACCCGCGTCCTGGCGGCCGCGGACCAAGGCGCTACCCTCACCGTCCAGGTGACCGGCACCCAAACGGGCTACGCAACCACCACCAAGGAATCAAGTCCGACTGCCACTATCGCAGCAGGGACCCTGGTGGCACCCGTTCCCACCATCACCGGAACAACCACCGTAGGATCGACGCTCACGGCCAACCCGGGCACGTGGACCTCCGGGGCCGCGCTGACCTATCAGTGGTACCGGTCCGGAGTGGCCGTCACCGGGGCAACAGCAAAGACGTACACGCTGGTGGCCGCCGATCAGGCAAACGCCATGAGCGTCAGGGTGACGGGCACCAAAGCCGGGTACACGACCGTTTCAAGGACGTCGGCGAGCACGGGCCCCGTCTCCTAGTCGCGGTTCGTCTTCCGGGCCCGGACGGGGACAATGCGCTTGATGGCCAGGCCGAGGGCCAGCATGGCGAAGGCTGCGAGGGCCAACCAGAACAGGCTTCCTGCCCCGGTCATGGCGAGTGTGCCGGTTCCGGCGGCGATGGTTGCTGAGAAGGGGGTTACTGGATTGCTGTACATGAATCGATTACCAGGTTTTCTTTCGGTTGAGTGCTGAGTCCAGGTACGCCTTGGCGTGGACTGCTTGGAGAAAAGTGTCGATGACGGTTTCGTACATGGTGGCGGCCAGCAGCATGTACCTCCAGCCGCGGAGCCGCACGGTGACGATGCGTTCCACGATGAAGACGCCGGTGACTGCCATCCAGAAGGGCCGGAGGTTCAGTCCCATTCCGGTCACCAAGGCAAAGATGATGGAACCGAAATAGGCCAACGTCACCAGGACGCCGATCATGGAGAGGAACTGCCGCCCCCAGTAGGGCCGGGTGACTTTGGTCCATCCGTACTGCACGCAGTTCTCCACTGCGCCGCGCTTCCAACGGAGCCGCTGGGCCCACAGTTCACGCCAGGTGGGCATGACCTCGGTGACGAGCGTGCAGTTGGACGGTGAGGCAATCCGGTAACCCAAGGTCAGGAGGGCGAACGATAGTTCGTTGTCCTCGGTCAGTACGGAGGTGTCGTAAACGCCGCCCTTGCCGTTGCCCGGGGGGAGTGTTCCCTCCAGCCGGGCGGCAACGACGGCGCGCAGGGTCTTAACCCGGAAGAGGGCCGCGGTTCCGGTCACGACCAAGCACCTGCCGTGGAGGCGCTTGACGTCGCGTGCGTAGCGGGCGTACTCGTTGCGTTGCAGGTGGCCTACGAAACCGCCGCCGGGACCACCGCTGAATACCCCGCCCACAGCGCCAAGCAGATCGTCGGCGAGCAGGTGGGCGGTTGCGTTGTGGATGAAGTCGACGGCGAGCTGGGAGTCGGCGTCCTGTACCAGGATCAGCTCTTCGGGGTCGGCGTCGGGTAGCAAAGCGCTGAGGGCGAAGTTCAGCGCGCCGGCCTTCTTATCCTTGTTGCCGACGGTACGGATGACCTCAGCGCCCTGCGCAACGGCCAGCTCCTCGGTGTCGTCAGTGCAGTTGTCCGCCACCACGATGACCCTGTCCGGGCGACGGGTTTGGTTGTTCAAGGAGACGAGTGTCTCTGTGATACCCGCGGATTCATTGTGTGCCGGGACCAGGACTGTGACCACTCCGCCGGGGGCACGGTGGGATCCGCGGGGGACTGCGGACGTGTCGGCGTCCCGCGGCTGCGGCATGATGAGCGCGGACATCGGATCCTCCCTTCGAGTCTTGAAGTGTTGTCTCACTTAGACTCGCAACCCGACCGCAAGGAATACGCGAGGAAACCGTCAAGGAACACTCAAGGTTGGCTCAGGACTGGAGGAATGCCGCTTTAGATCCGGAATGACGTTTTGGATCTGGAATGTCGCTTAACTGCAAGAGGACGACGCCGGTGGGTTCCGGCGTCGTCCTCTTGGGTGCGGTTTGGGCTGCTTAGCGGCTCAAGCTGACCGTGAAGGTCTTCGGGCCGCTGAGGGTCACTGCGATGCCGCAGTTTTCCGCCGCTGCGCGGTGGGACAGGGACTGGACGGCGGCATCGATGGTGTGGTCGATGGCAGACTTGTCCCAGATTTTTAGCGTGATGGAGTCAGTATGTGTCGTCATTGTCAGTACTTTCACTCAGGCCGTTATCAGCCCCAAGCTTCTTTGCAGGGGCTGCATCCTCGTCGGTGAGGATTGCTGATTCAGCTTGTACGGGAACAAGTTCCCTCATTCATGGTTCATGCTGGCCACCATCATTGACAAGCCAAATCGGTCAAGTGTGATCTATTGCACGCTCCTGGTTACTCCGTGTAACCCGCCGAACTAGCCCACATGGACCCACGGACGCCGGCTGAGTTCCGGTTCGGCTTCCCGCAGGACCTCCCGGGTCACGGGCGCAATCTCGCCCTCGCCCAGGAAAAGGAACCGGAGGAGGTTGGTGATGGGATTCCCTTCAGTCCAACGGAAGTAGACGTGCGGCATCAAGCCGGTGACGTCCCTGATATGCAGCAGGACCGAGGCGATGGTATTCGGTATGACGGGACCGTGGACTTCCAAGATGCGATAGCCGTGGCGTTCGATGCCACGCACTTGGAGCTCGGTTTCAAAGTCCGAGGTGTCATCGAGCACCACCTCGAGGAACAGAGCCTGGTAGTTCAACGGCAGATGGCTGACCTCGATCGCTGAGGTGAGCTTCTCCCCGTAGGCCTCGGCCGTCAGGCGGCGCGGTTCGTGGGCGATGATGCGGATGGGACCGTCGTCGTCGTCGAACATGAACTCAAGGGCCGCACTGTCCATGTGCACGTGCGTGGCGTGGAGTTCGAAGGAACGCCGAACCCGCGAAAGCAGGGAAATGGCGATAATGCCTGCAATGAAGATGGCCGCGATCCTGATCCCCTCGGGCCGCTCAATGATGTTCGCAACCGTGGTGTAGCCGAACACAGCGGTGATGACGCCGAAGGCAACAGCGCGTTTCCGCTGGTGGCGACGCCGCGCCGAGAGCGTGACGGCCAGCGCCGCGGAGGTCATGAGCACCAGCACGCCGGTTGCGTAGGCGCCACCTTGGGCGTCGACGTCGGCGTTGAACAGGAACGTAATGGTGAAACCAACCAAGGTGAAGACCAATACGAGGGGCCTTACCGCCCTGGCCCACGCCGGAGCCATCCCGTAACGGGGAAGGTACCGGGGGACGAGGTTGAGCAGGCCTGCCATCGCTGAGGCACCTGCAAACCAGAGGATGCCAATGGAACTGATGTCGTATGCCGTGCCGAACCCGAGTCCCAGATACTGATGGGCCAGGAACGCAAGAGCCCTGCCGTTGGCCTGTCCGCCGGCCTCGAACTCCTGCTGTGGGATCAGCACCACTGTGGTGAAGCTGGACGTGATCAGGAAGCTGCTCATGATGACAGCAGCCGTGGTCAGCATGCGCCGCGTCCCTTTGATGCGACCGGTGGGGCGTTCTTCGGTGTCGTCGTCCGCGCCGCGCACCTGCGGCATCACGGCCACGCCTGTCTCGAAACCGGAGAGCCCCAACGCCAGCTTGGGGAAAACGATGAGGGCAATCGCCACAGCCATCAACGGGTTGCCGTGGGAGGTCCACAAGAGTTGCCACCAGTTTCCCACCGCGATGGGGTGCCCGATGACTTCCAGCAAGGCCGTGCCCACCACCACAACGTTCAAGCTGAGGTAGAGGACCACCAGAACCACGGCCACGCCCATGGCCTCTTTGAATCCGCGCAGGAACACCGCGGCCAATAACGCCAGCAGGATCAGGGTGACGGTGACGTTTTGCCCTTGCATCCACGAGGGCATGACGGGATTCTGGATCAGGTGGGCGGTGGCGTCGGCGGCCGAGAGCGTCATGGTGATCATGAAATCGGTGGCCGCGAAACCGAGGAGGACGAGCACCAGCAACTTGCCGCCCCAGCGCGGAAGCAGCCGCTCGAGCATGGCGATGGAACCCTCACCGCGCGGGGACTCCCCGGCCACACGGCGATACACAGGCAAAGCCCCCAGGAGGGTGACGGCGACGAGCACGATCGTGGCCAGCGGGGAGATCACCCCGGCTGCCAGTGCTGCGATGGCAGGTTGATAGCCCAGGGTTGAAAAGTAGTCCACGCCCGTCAGGCACATCACCTGCCACCAGGCGTGCTTCTTCTCATCGGTGGCGCTGACACCACCGGGTCCTTGATGGCGGCCTTTGCTGTCCTGGAGGCCGAAGAGCAGCCACGTCCGGAAGGAACTTGATCCCTTGGGCTTCGGGGCCGATGGGTCTGCCGGCGTTCTGCTAAGGGTCGTCATGGCGTCCTCCTTGGATGAGGCTCATCACTGTGAGCTGAACATAGCACCGGCGCCACACTTGGCCGCCTGCCTCGGGCAATTTTTGACGATTCCTTTACGCGGTCTGAGGGTCGACGGCGCTGAGGCCGGGTTGGGTTGGGCGGTGAGGCGGGGTTGGGCGGGGCAGGGCAGACGAGAGCCGTCCGGCCCTGGTGGGGCCGGACGGAAAATGTTGCGTGACTTAGTGCTGCCCGAGAGTGCCGCCCAAAGGAGGTATCGCACCCGAAGCCGGCTTGTCGCCGTCGCGCTCGGCCGCGCTCTTGGTATCGCTCTCAGCTGTCTCGTCCGAATCGCCCTCGACGTCTGCCAGCCCGTTCGTTTGATCGAACAAGTGGCTGACCGGGTCCACGAGCGGTGTTTCCGTCGACTGTTCTGTCGACTGGTCCGTCGCGTTGTCTGGCTGCCGGTGCCGGCCCTCTGACTCGTTGGCTTCCGTGCTCACGATGCCCTCCTTCTCTGGTGTAATAATCAGGATACTTACATTATTGAGGCTAAAAGGGCTCAAGGGTAGGCCTAGGCTGCCGCTTCTTAACTTGGGAAGGACCGTCCGAGCCAAAGTGCGGAATACTGGTCCCAGGACCCGATCCCGTGAGTTGAGATTGCCCTCCGAGGAGGTGATGGCGCATGGATCCGGACAACAATGCCTTCAGGCGCAAATTGGAGCGAAGCGCTGAACTGCGTGCCGTGCGGTCCTGGGGAGGAAATGCCCAGGAGGACGCAGAGATCGAAGCCGCGGATGCGGCGGAGCGCGAAAAACGTCGGAAGGTGGACGACGCGGCCAGGGTTGAATACTTGGTCCGCGACGCAATGGCCCAGGGCAAGTTCGACAACTTGAAGTATGCCGGCAAGCCAATACCCGGACTCGGGGAACACTACGACCCTGATTGGTGGGTCAAGGGGCTCATCCAGCGTGAACAACTCAGTGGGATCGGCCCACCCGCTATTCTGCTGCGCATCGAGGATGCTGAACTTGACGCGAAGCTGGACCAGCAATACACCGAGGGGCAAGTCAGGGAAACCCTGGAAGATTTCAACAAGCGCGTCATCGAGGCCCGTAGGCAGCTGCAGGGTGGTCCGCCGGTGATCACCAAGCTCCGCGATGTTGACGCCGAGCTTGAAAGATGGCGGGAGCGCCGGGCCGCGTCAGCCCCGCCGGAGCCGGATCCTCCAACGGAAACCAAACGAACGTGGTGGCAGCGCCTCTGGAACGGCTTGGGCTAGGGGACTTGCGTCACTAAGGGACTGCGTCAGCGGGCGAAGCTGTCTTCTTTGACCTTGACGGTCGCCGGCTCCTCGTGTTCCGGCTTTCGGCGGAGGATCGAGTACAAGTGTGCCTGTTGCTGACGGAAGTGACCGTGCGCTGTGAGGCCGAATTCGTAGGCCGACTCGGCATGTTGCGTGAGGTCAACACCGGTGACTTCGTGCTCGTGAGTGACCCGGAACCCGATGGTCTTGTGGATGGCCAGCCCGATGACGAGCGTGCCCAGTCCGGACAGTGCCATGGTGATGAGGACCGCGACCGTCTGTGCCACGAGTTGCTGGGGGCCGCCGCCGTAGAGGATGCCACCGCCGTGCCCGCCCTGCGGAAGTGCGATGAAACCGAGCGAAAGCGTCCCGATGATGCCCGCACCGAAGTGCACTCCCACAACATCAAGGGAATCATCGAAGCCGAACTTGAACTTCAGATCCACAAATACGGCGCAAGCGGCGCCCGCAACGAGACCGAGAGCCAACGCGGCGAGGGGGCTGATGTTGGCACACGAGGGGGTGATCGCCACCAATCCCGCGACCACGCCCGACGCTGCACCGAGGGAAGTGGGGTGCCCGTGGCGGATCTTCTCGGTGACGAGCCAGCTCAACATGGCAGCAGCCGGTGCCACCAGTGTGTTGACCCAGATCAGGCCTGCCTGCTCAACGGTGGTCGCTGCCCCGCCATTGAAGCCGAACCATCCGAACCAGAGAATGGCGGCCCCGATCATGATGAAGGGGATGTTGTGGGGCCGGTGGTTGGGATCCTTGGCGAACCCGTGGCGCTTTCCCACGATCAAGGCGAGGACAAAAGCGGCTGTTCCCGAGCTCACTTCAACAACTGCACCACCGGCGAAGTCGATGACCTGACCGAAGACGCGACTTACAGCGCCACCGGCACTCATGAGGCCACCGCCCCAGATCATGTAGGCAAGGGGGCAATAGACCACCGTCACCCAGATGGGCACGAAGAGGGCCCAAGCACTGAACTTGGTGCGGTCCGCGATCGCGCCGCTGATGAGCGCAACAGTGATAATCGCGAAGGTTGCGGCAAAAACCACCTTGAGGAGATCCGGGGAGCCGATGAGGTCCTGGAGGCCAAAATGCGTGAAGGGGTTCCCGAACAAGCCCAGGAAGCCGTCTCCGGTAGTCATCGAGTATCCCCAGAGGACCCACATCACGCCAACAATGCCTGCCGAGATGAAGCTCATCATGATCATGTTCAGGGCTGCCTTGGCGCGGGTCATGCCGCCATAGAACAGGCCCAGTCCGGGCGTCATGAATAGCACCATCGCCGATGACAACATCAGCCAGACTTGTTGCGCAGAGATCTCCACCTGCGTTCCCTCCTGATCGGCCTGTCCCAAAGGGGCCTCAGTTACCGGCCCGCGCTACCCCCGGGTTCAATACTCGGTGAGCTTTGTTTCCGGCTCAGGAGGGCTAAGTTGCGGGTACGTTACAGAAATCGCGCCTGCGTGAAGTTCGCGTGACCGTCGTGTTTCGACATTGTTAACGGCGCTTCTCGTGAGGGCCGGCAGGGTAGCCTCCGCGCCGGCTGGCAACGATGATCGCCAAGGAGACGGCGGTGGGGACGGCAGCCGCCAACGGCACCAATTGCGCTCCGAGTGTAGTGAGGGCAAAGGCGCCGTATCCTGCGCCCACGGCGATGCCCAACTGGATAGTGACCACGGTGAGGCCGTTGGCCGCATCCTTGTGTTCCCCGCCCGCACGCAAGATAGCCGCTTGGTTATAGATACCTATTGCCCCGAACGTGACACCCCACACCGTCATCAGGCCGAACGCCCCCACCCAGGTCCCGCCAAGCACAGGCAACACCGCGAAAACGAGCAAAAGAAGCACGACGGCGGCAATCACCGAGGTTCTGGGGCGGGAATCAGCAGTCATGCCGGCGATCCAGATGCCCACCAAGCTGGCTACTCCCACCACGGACAAGGAGATACTGGTGGCAGACTCAGGCAAGCCCGAGGCCAGGAGGAACGGCGCAACGTAGGTGAAGAGGGTGAAGTGGGCCAACAGGAGGAGTGGCCACGCGGTAGCTACCGCCACCACTCCGGGCAATTTCAACGCAGCCCGGAGTGAAGGAGCCTTGGTGTTGCGTGCGTCGTGGGCGGCCGGCAGGAGCCACAACGCCAGGAATGCCAAAAGAGCGCCAACTCCGGCGAGCACAAGGAACGAGGTCCGCCAGGTCAGGACATTCCCCATGAGCGTCCCGATGGGTGCGCCTACGGCGAGCGCGATACTGTTTCCGCTAAAGACGACCGCCATGGCCTTCCCCACGGAGTGGGCTGGAACTATGCGTGCAACGTACGGTGCCATGCTGGACCACAGCATCCCGTGCGCAACCCCACCCAAGAGCCTGGCGCCAACGGCCCAACCCAGCGAGGGACTGAACGCCAACAGGATGTTACTGACGGCGAAGGCCAGAACGGTGGCGATCAGGAGTGTCTTCCGTGGAACGCGGCCAGCCAGGAGCCGGGACAGTGGGAGGGCGGTGAAAACGATGATTGCTGCGTAGGCGGCGGTGAGTGACCCTACTGCTGATTCCTCCACGCCGAGGTCGCGGCTGATTTGGGGCAGCAGGCCTGAGGGAAGCAGCTCGGTAGTGACCGCTGTGAACCCTGCGGCGGCGAGTACCAGCAGGCCGGCCCACGGAATCTTCTGGGGACCACGCCCGGGAACTGCTGTTGATCCGTAGGCGGCTCGTTCTTCTTTCGCCAGGGGCTGGGCGTCGGGTAGGGTCGCTCCGATAACGGAAGGGTCCTGCTTCAAAGATGGCTCCTCATGGATGGATGGTTGGGGCGGTGCTCAGCGGGGATATGTCCAACGCTACGCATCCTTAGCGTTATGAGGGAGGCCCTGTCAGACACCCCTTCGCGCCAACACACTTTGTCACCCGGGCATTCCTTGGCGCAGACTTGGCCTTGTGAAGCCCTTCCTGTTGCTCGCCACCCGGGCCGAAGACGCCGCAGCCGACGACGAGTACCGGGCTTTCCTCCAGTATTGTGGCCTGGCTTCGGAGGAATTGGTCCGTATCCGGATGGAATCGGTCCCCCTTCCTCCCCTCGAACTGGGCGACTATTCCGGCGTCATTGTCGGAGGCAGCCCATACACTTCCAGCGATCCTGTAGGCGAAAAGAGCGCAGCCCAAGTCAGGGTCGAGGCGGAGCTTTCGGGTCTTTTGGACCGCATTGTGGCCGACGATTTCCCCTTCCTCGGTGCCTGCTACGGGGTAGGCACGTTAGGTACGCATCAGGGCGCCGTCATTGATCGAAAGTTCGGCGAGCCGGTGGGGTCCGCGGAGATCGAACTGACCGCGGAGGGGGAGCGTGATCCCCTTCTCAAGGGCGTTCCGCATCGTTTTGAGGCGTTCGTCGGTCATAAGGAGGCGTGCAGCCAGTTGCCTACTGGCGCGGTGCTGCTGGCCAGCTCCGCAGCCTGCCCGGTCCACATGTTCCGGGTGAAAAACAACCTCTACGCCACGCAGTTCCATCCCGAATTGGATGCAGATGGACTCATCACGCGTATCGACATCTATAAGGACGCGGGATACTTCCCGCCGCACGCTGCCGACGAGCTCATCCAACGGGCACGTCAAGCATCGGTGACCGAGCCCATGAGGATCCTCAAGAACTTCACTGAGCGCTACGCCCGCTAGTTGTGGGGCCTGCTACGCAGGGTTGGGGTTGCGGGGAGTGGGTAGAGCGGGCCCCGCAACGCTGGGTGGGTTTGTTGTGGGGCCTGGTAAGCAGGGTTGGGTTTGCGGGGAGTGGGTAGAGCGGGCCCCGCAACGCAGGGTCAGTGGCCTGTCAGCCTTGGCGCTGAGGGCGCGGGTGTTGCCGGAGCCGGTGGAGGGGCGGGGGCTGGGAAAGGACCGCTCGGGTAGAGGGCGGTAGCTTGCATCATGTAGTTCGCCCACTGTGGCCCGGCAATCATGTACCCGTCCAGGGAGGGGTAGAACGTACCGTTGATGGTGACGTTTTGCCCGGCCCGCTGCTGGCCCGCCGTCGTATCTCCAAAGAACGACGCCGTCGCCAGGGCTGTGGTGTAACCGGCCACCCAGGTGGCTCCATTGTTGTTGGACGTCCCTGTCTTGGCCGCCACGGGCACCTGGTTTTGGACTTTGGGGTTGATGTAGATGCCGGAGCCAAGCTTGAGGACGTCCTGGAGGACCGCATTGACACCCCGGGCGACTTCCGGTTTGACGGCGCTGCGACACTGTGGCGACTGGGCTTGGTACTTGCGCCCTTGGAAATCGCTGACCTGGGTGATGGCGATCGGCTTGCAGTACGTCCCGTCGTCGGCGAAGGTGGCGTACGCGCTTGCCAGTACCAGCGGCGAGACGCCGATTGAGCCCAACAGGTTGCCGATTTGGTGCATGTTGACCGGCGCGTTATCCACTCCGCTGTGCAGTCCCACCGCGTCAACCATCCGTTGGATACCGCAAAAATCCAGTTGCGCGGCAGTGGCAAAGGTGGCCGTGTTGATGGAGTTGTACAGGCCGTAGTTGATGGGCATGGCGCGGTAGTAGCCGGGCTCGTTGTTTTGCAGGTCGTCGTCGGCACCGAGGTTGGCGTTCTTCTGCGCCGTGCTGTATCCGCCCAGTACCGGGCCACACGTTGAGTGCCATGGGAAACCAACGGGATAAACCCGGCGGGAGGCATCGACGACGGCGGTAGGAGACTTCCCTTCGTTGAGCCACTCGGCGAAGATGAACGGCTTCATAGTGGATCCAGGCTGGAAACCACCCGCGCCGTTGAGGTCTTCTCCGTTCTCGTCCTTGGCATCGACACTGAAATTGAGTTGGGTGTCGAACTTGCCATCTTGCGGCACGAACACTGTATTTTGCGCCATCGCCAGGATCTTCCCCGTACCTGGCTGCACGGTGGTCATTGCTGCGCCCCACTTGTCCGGGTTCGCGCCCGCCGAGGCATCCACCTGAGTCTGTGCCACTGACTGCAAGCGGCTATCCAAGGTGGTGGTGATGGTCAGCCCGCCGCGGTAAAGCAGCCGGGCCCGGTCATCGGCCGTCGCTCCATAGGCCGGGTCATTGAGGATGAGATGCGAGACATAATCGCAGAAATAGATGGCGATGGAGGCTCCGGCGCATCCTTGCAAGGACGGGCTGATGTTCAGGCCCACGGGAGCAGCCACGGCCGCGTCGTGCTCGGCATGGGTGATTTTGCCCTGCTCCAGCATCCGGTCCAGCACCAGGTTCCGCCGGCCGATCGATGCTTTTGGGTCCACTATGGGGTCATAGACGCTGGGCCCGTTCACCAGTCCGGCCAGCAGGGCAGCCTGTGGCAGGGTCAGTTTCTTCGCAGTAGTGCTGAAGAAATAGTGTGATGCGGCTTCGATGCCGTAGGCGTTTCGGTTGAAGAAGACGATGTTCAGGTAGCCTTCGAGGATCTGGTCCTTGGTGAAGCGCTTCTCCAGCTCCAGGGCCAGCTTCATTTCACGGAGTTTGTCCCCCAACGTCTTATCGCCACTCAACACCACATCTTCCGGGCGGCCCTCGGTGAGCCGGGATTCGTTCAGGACGTTGGTGACGTACTGCTGGGTGAGGGTCGAAGCCCCCTGATGGGTGCCCTTTGTCAGGTTTGACGTCAAGGCGCGGAGAATTCCTTGGGCATCGACCCCCGGATGTTGATAGAACCGGCTGTCCTCAACGGCCACGATCGCTTCCCGAATGAACGGCGACATGTCCTGCAACGACACCCTCACTCGGTTCTCCGCGTAGAACGTGGCGATGTGTTGGCCGTCAGCGGTCACCACGTTGCTGGAGAGCGACGGCGAATTGATGTCGAGTTCGCTGGGCAGGCCCTCGTAAAAACCGATGGATCCGCCAAGCGTCGTGCTGGTGAAGGCCGCCGCCGGGACCATCAGGCCGCATAACAGGACTCCGCATAAGCCGCTCACCAGGAAGAAGCTAAGGATCCTCAGAAGGACCCAGCCAAGACCTGAACGTGCACCCGTATTCCGTGCCATGCTGTGCCATCCCATCGAGATGCCAGGCTGAAAATTAGCTACAGAATACGTCCGAGTCCGCACATGATCCATCGATTCGAGGCCGGATCAGGTCCCAACTCGGCTTCAATCCAGCGGGAGTGTCACCCGCACGCTGGTGCCCTGCCCAACTGCAGAGTCGATCTTGACTGTTCCACCGGCGTCGTGAACTGCTATGGACATCAGAAGCAGGCCGAAGCCGTGCCGCCGTCCGCTGGGGGAGGCGTGGATTTCGAAGCCTTTGCCATCGTCCGTAATGGTGAGTTGGATGCCGTGGTAGACGGCGTTCAGCCGGATGCTCAGTGAGCTGGCGTCCGCGTAGTTGAGGGTGTTGCTGAAGGTTTCCTGGGCAACGTGATACAGGAGGCCGGCTGCGGCGGAAGAGATCTCGATGCCATGGTGCGGGGTGTCCCAATGGACCCTCACACCCGCCCGGCGCAGCGGTTCGGCGAGCCTGTCAATGCTGCCGGCGACTCCCAAGGCGTAGAAGTCCACTGGGTGCTGATCCTGGATGATGCCCCTGACCGCCACCACGTCACTCAAAGTTGATGCCTGTTCCATTGCTTTCCCCACATCGTCGTGCTTCATGATGGAAATTCGTAGCCGGGGGCCTTTGGTATGGGTCCTTCGCCTGCTTCCAGCGTGGCGCCGCAACATCAAGGAACGTTTTCGATTGGCTCAATTTCGCATCAAGGTTGGTGTGGCCGGTTGCGTGGGTGTGTTGGGTTTAGTATCGCTGCAGGTCGGCCGTCCGGGCTGCTTCCTCGATGCGGTACCGGTAGGCTGCCCATTCTTCTGAGTTACGCGCTGGCATGTTCGCATCGTTGGCCTTCATCCCGGCCGAACCGTCGATGAGCTCACGGATGATATCTGCGTGCCCTGCATGCCTGGCCGTCTCGACGCACATGTGGACGAGGATCTGGTGGAGGCTCACGTTACGCCGCTCTTCGGGCCACCACGGGACGACGCCGGGCGCGTTCAAGGAGAGCGCTTCGATCGTTTCGTCGCTGTGCCGGGCCGAGTAGTGGTGGAACTCGATGATCTCTTCGCGGGATTCGTTGGCCGGGACCCACATGTCCGAGTCCGGCTCGGCGTTCTCCTGCAGCCATGGAAGTTCCTTGTCGCTTGGCCGCCCGAACGTCTCACCGAAATACCCCAGCTGCACAGTGGCTACGTGCTTGACGAGGCCCAGCAGGTTGGTTCCCGTGGGCGTCAGGGGCCTTCGGGCGTCATACTCACTGAGGTTCTCAACCTTTCCCAGCAGTTCGGCCCTCCGCAGTCGCAGGTAGGTGTGCAGCGTCGTCTTGTGGTCCATGTGCTGCACTGTACAGACCTCCACGCGGCTGAAAACGGCTTCGCGGGCGACACGCGAAAATCGCCGGGACCCTCCCAGCGAAGGGGAGGGTCCCGGCGATCCAGCGATCAAGCGGCGTAGCGAAAGCCGGGGCTAGGTGAGCTTCACCTGGCGGTTCATGTCCTTGTACAGCAGGTAACGGAACTCGCCCGGACCACCGGCATAGCAAGCCTGCGGGCAGAACGCCCGAAGCCACATGAAGTCGCCGGCCTCAACCTCAACCCAGTCGTTGTTGAGCAAGTACATGGCCTTGCCCTCCAGGACGTACAGGCCGTGCTCCATGACGTGGGTTTCCGGGAAGGGGATCACGCCGCCGGGCTGGAAGGTGACGATGTTGACCTGCATGTCGTGCGCGAGGTCGCTGGAATCAGTGAAGCGCGTGGTCTTCCAGACGTCGTTCGTGTCTGGCATGGACGTGGGCTCCACGTCCTTCTCGTTGGTGACGAACGACTTCGCTTCGAACCCTTCGAGCCGCTCGTAGGCTTTGCGGATCCAGTGGAAGGAGACGATGTCGTCGGACACGTTCTCCAGTCCCCACTCCGAGCCGGCTGCGAGGTACGCGTAGCCGCCCTCCTCGAGGTGGTGGAGCTCGCCGTCGAGCGTCAGGTTGACCTCACCCTTGGTGACAAAGATGACGCCTTCGACGCCGGATTCGAACTCGGCCTTCGGCGCACCGCCGCCCGGGGCGATCTCGACGATCAGCTGGGAGAACGTGGTGGCGAATCCGGAAATCGGCCGCGCGATGATCCACGAACGGGTGTTGGAGAACCCGGGCAGGTTGCTGGTGACGATGTCCGTCATGACGCCCTTGGGGATCACCGTGTACGCCTCGGTGACGATGGCCCGTTCCGTGGTGAGGTGGGTCTGCGGCGGCAATCCGCCTTGTGGGTAGTAGTACTTGCCCATGCGAAATGCTCCTATCAGTGGGACGTCGGTTGTGCGAGCCGCGGGTGCGCCAGCGCTGTCAGCTGTGAAAGTTCGACGCCGGCAAGCGCCTTGACCTCGTCGGTTCCCACTGCGCCGCACTGGACGCCGCGGAGAACGAAGCCGGCAAGGGCGCGCGCCGTCGCGGGTTCATCCATGACGCCGCCTTCGGTGCGTTCCACATAGTTGCGCAGGCGCAGGGCCGCTGCGGGGAGGCCTTCGCGGTAGAAAGCGTACGACGCCGAAAAACGGCTGGGGAGCTGGGCGGCGTGGAGATCCCAGCCCTGGTAATAGCCGTTTTCCAGCGAGCGACGGACCAGACGGCCATGCAGTTTCCATGCATCTTCCACGGCGTCGCCCACGGGGATGATGTTGGTGGAACCGTCGGAGAGGCGGATGCCTGTACCGGCAACAGCGAGCTGCATGACTTCCTTGGCGAAGTCGGCCACAGGGTGCTCCATGGACTGGTACTCCGCGGAAATCCCCAAGGAAGCACTGTAGTCGTACGTTCCGTAGTGGAGGGCGCTGATGCGGCCGGGCACCACGTGCGCCAACTGCGCCACTGGCGAAGTCCCGTCCGCGCCGATGATGAGCTGCGGCGTTTCCACCTGCACCTCAAAACGGAGCCGGCCAGCGGGGAGCCCAAGGACTTCCTCCAAGCGCGAAACAGCGAAGTCCATGGCTTGCACCTGGGCAACGGTGGTGACCTTGGGCAGGGTGAGGATCAGTCCCGAGGGAAGCTCCCCGGCCGCTGCGAGCGTGGACACGAACAGGTCCAAGGTGCGCAGGCCGCGGGCCCGGGTGGGCGCTTCGAAGCACTTGAAACGGATGCCGATGAACGGCGGAGCTGTTCCGGCCGCAACCGCAGCGGCAACAGCGTTGGCGGCAGCAACGGCGTCGGCGTCTTCTGCTTCATCGCCACGATCGCCGTAACCGTCTTCGAAGTCCAAACGGAGGTCCTCGATCGGTTCGGCGGACAGCTTGGCTGCTACCCGTGAAGCAACCGCGGCAGCGAGCTCGGGCTCCTGGCCCAGCAACTGCCCGAGCTTTTCGAGGCCGCCGTGGGCTTCCGCCGTCGCGAGGGCCTGGGCGCCCCAGTCCGCCACGAAGGTGGGCGTGAAGCGGTCGGCCGGGACGTAAACGGTGTGGATGGGCTGGCGGGAGCCGTCGTCGCCGGGGTAGTTGCGGTCAAGCAACTCATCGGTGGCCGAGAGCTGCGCCTCGATATGCGCGAGGTCAGCGGAGGTAAACGAACTCATCAGCCCACCAACTCATACGCGGGCGTGGTGAGGAAGTCCGTGTAGTCGTCCGACAAACAGATGTCCTCGATCAGCTTGGACGCCGGCTCGTAGTACTTGGTGAAGTTCTCGTCGCCGAACTCGATGCGCAGGCGCTCGGTCTCTTCCCCGAGGATGCGGGTCACCAGTTCACGGGTCACGGTGTTGCCGGTGTCGGCAAGGATGGACTTGTTGCGGAGCTGCTGCCACACCTGCGAGCGGGAGATTTCCGCCGTGGCAGCATCTTCCATGAGGTTGTGGATGGCCACGGCGCCACTGCCGGAGATCCAGACGCCGGTGTAGGCGACGGCGACATATAGGTTCAACCGTAGCCCGGCTTCCGTGACGGTCCCGCCGGCGGAGGCGACGTCGATGAGCTGCTCTGCGGTGACGTTGACCTCGGGGCGCTGCTTGTCCAGCTGGTTGGGCCGGCCCCCCATGGCGGGATCGCCCAGCACGGAGTCGAATACTTCGCGGCAGGTGGGCACGAGGTCCGGGTGCGCTACCCATGAGCCGTCAAAGCCATCGTTTGCCTCGCGCGTCTTGTCCGCGCGGACCTTGTCGAAGGCGGCGGCGGTGACGTCGGGCTGCTTGCGGTTGGGGATGACGGCGGCCATACCGCCCATGGCGAACGCGCCGCGCTTGTGGCAGGTCTTCACCAAGAGCTCGGTGTAGGCGCGCATGAAGGGAGCCGTCATGGCAACCGTGGCGCGATCCGGGAGGACGAACTCTTCGCCGGCATCACGGAAGTACTTGATGATGCTGAAGAGGTAGTCCCACCGCCCGGCGTTCAGGCCGGAAGCGTGGTCACGCAGTTCGTAGAGGATTTCGTCCATTTCGAAGGCTGCCGGGATGGTTTCGATCAGCACGGTGGCGCGGATGCTGCCCTGCGGGACGCCGAGGAAGTCCTGGGCGAACACGAAGACATCATTCCAGAGGCGGGCTTCGAGGTGGCTCTCCATCTTGGGCAGGTAGTAGTACGGGCCCTGGCCGTTGAGCAGCAGCTGCTTGGCGATGTGGAAGAAGTGCAAGCCGAAGTCCACCAGCGCGCCAACGGCGGGTTCGCCGTCGAGCAGCAGGTGGTTCTCCTCCATGTGCCACCCGCGCGGGCGGGCGACGACGACGGCGAGCGGCGCGTCGGTCCGGAGCCGGTATTCCTTGCCCTCGGGCGAGGTGTAGCTCAGGGTTCCCCTGGCGGCATCGCGGAGGTTGAGGATGGCGTCGATGACGTTGTGCCACGTGGGGGTGGAAGCGTCTTCAAGGTCGGCGAGCCATACCTTGGCGCCGGAGTTCAGCGCGTTGATGGCCATCTTGGCCGGGGTTGCCGGGCCGGTCATCTCGACGCGGCGGTCCTGCAAGGCTGCCGGTGCTTCGGCGACCTTCCAGTCGCCGTCGCGGATTTCCCGGGTCTCCGGGAGGAAGTCCAGGCGGCCGGTCTCCGCAACCCTCTGGCGCTTGACCTTCCGGGCCTGCAAGAGCTCGTTGCGGGTGCCGGCGAAGCGTTGGTGCAGTTCCTCGATGAAGCCCAGTGCCTCGGGGGTGAGGATTTCCTCGGCGCGATCTACCGGCCGGGGATCAGTGACTGTGATAGCCATGGTGACGTGTCCTTTTCTAGAGTGCGCTGGTGCTAGAGGGCGCTGGCGGCGTTGGCGTGCGCAGCATTCGCTACAGCGGCAGCCACATCGGCGGCAACATGGGGATCGAAGACGCTGGGGATAATGTAACTCGCGTTCAGCTCATCGTCAGCCACCCGGTTGGCAATTGCCTCGGCTGCGGCCACCAGCATGTTCGGCGTGATGTCAGAGGCCCCTGCATCCAAGAGGCCGCGGAAGAAGCCGGGGAATGCCAGCACGTTGTTGATCTGGTTCGGGAAGTCGCTGCGGCCGGTGGCTACGACGGCTGCGTGCTTCGAAGCGATGACGGGATCGATCTCCGGCGTCGGGTTGGCCATGGCGAACACGATTGCGTTCTCGGCCATGGAAGCGACCTGCTCTTCGCCGATCACATGCGGGGCGCTGACGCCGATGAAGACGTCCGCGCCGTTGAGGGCGTCGTGCAGGGTTCCGGAGAAGCCTTCTTCGTTGGTGTTTTCGGCAATCCAGCTGCGGTGTTCGTCGTCGTACTTCTGGCCCGAGTGGATGGCGCCGGAGCGGCCTGCGGCGATGATGTGCTGCGCGCCCTGGGCCTTGAGGAGCTGGATGATGGCGGAGCCGGCAGCGCCGACGCCGGAAACCACGATCTTGACCTCGGACAGCTTCTTATCCACGACGCGGAGGGCGTTGACCAAAGCTGCCAACGTAACGATCGCCGTGCCGTGCTGATCATCGTGGAAGACCGGGATGTCCAGCTCTTCACGGAGACGGTTTTCGATCTCGAAGCAGCGCGGGGCAGCGATGTCCTCGAGGTTGATGCCGCCGTAGACCGGAGCCATGGCCTTGGCAATCATGATGATTTCCTCGGTGTCCTGGGTGTCCAGGCACACGGGCCAGGCGTCAACGTTGGCGAACTGCTTGAACAGCGCAGCTTTGCCTTCCATGACGGGCAGGGCCGCGGCGGGGCCGATGTTACCCAAGCCGAGAACAGCTGATCCGTCAGTAAGCACGGCGATCGTGTTGCGCTTGACCGTCAGGTTGCGGGCTGCGGCCGGGTCTTCTGCAATGGCCAGGCAAACACGGGCGACGCCGGGAGTGTAGGCACGTGAGAGGTCGTCGCGGTTGCGCAGGGCTACTTTGGGGACCACCTCGAGTTTGCCGCCGAGGTGCATGAGGAAGGTGCGGTCCGAGACGTGCTGGACCGTGACGCCGTCGAGCGCGTTCAGGGCGTCCTTCACGCGGGCGGCGTGGTTGTCATCGGTGGTGTTGCAGGTGACGTCGACGACGATCTTCTCGTGGTGGGATTCCGTGACGTCCAAGGCAGTGATCGCAGCGCCGGCTGCACCAACGGCAGCGGCAAGTTCGCTGGTAGCGGTGAAGCTCGACGGTGCGGCGACGCGCAGGGTGATCGAGTTTCCGGGGCTCGGATTCGCCATTGAAATTCCTCCTGTAAGGCCCGTTCCCGGGCCGCCGTTCCAACTAAATGTTTTCGTATTATGGATATTATTATCTACAAAGTGGAAACACAACCCCTGACTTGGTCATGTTCGGTGTCATCGCGTACTGGGCACGCGTGCTGTATGTTGGGTGTTCTAAGCAATTCTTTTCACGATGCGGATAAGAGTTGTCGGAATTTGAGTCATTGGAGACAAGGGAATGGCTGAAAAAGCCTCCGGAGGCGTGCAGTCCGTTGAGCGCGTCTTTGAACTGCTGGAACTGATCACGGACGCGGGCGGCGACGTCACACTGAGCGAGCTCTCCTCGTCCACTGACCTCCCTTTGCCCACTATCCATCGCCTCTTGCGGACGTTGGTGGCCCTCGGCTATATCCGCCAGCTGCCCAACCGCCGCTACGCCCTGGGCCCGCGGCTCATCCGGCTCGGCGAAGGTGCCAGCAAGCAACTCGGCGCCGTCGCCCGCCCCCAGCTCAAGACCCTCGTGGAACGCCTCGGTGAAACCTCCAACATGGCCGTCCTCGATTCGGACATGGTCATCTACGTCGCCCAGGTGCCGTCGATGCACTCCATGCGCATGTTCACCGAAGTTGGCCGCCGCGCGCACACGCACGATACCGGCGTCGGCAAGGCGATCCTGGCCCAGCTCGACGACGAAGTGGTCCGCGGCATCGTGGCCCGCACGGGAATGCCCACGCCCACGGCCAAGAGCATCGGGGACATCGACTCCCTGCTCGCGGACCTGGCACTGATCCGTGAACGTGGCTACTCCATTGATGAGGAAGAGCAGGAGCTCGGCGTTCGCTGCTTCGCCATGGCTGTCCCCAACGCCCCGACTCCCACTGCGATCTCCGTGTCCGGCCCGATCACCCGCGTGGACCAGAGCTTCGCGGACCGCGCCGTGCCCATGCTGCGTGAAGCCGCCCAAGCGATCTCCGCGGAGCTCAACCAAAACTAACGCGGAGTTGGCATGTGATGGCAATGTTTCCCGGAAACATTGCCATCTTTTGCTATGTCCGCGAAGCAAAGAAGGGCGGCAGTGCTCCCATGGGGAAACACGGCCGCCCTTCATCTGCCGACCCTCTAGTGCTCGGACGCGCTTGAGGTTTTGAGCGGGACCTCGTTGCCTTCGGCGTCGATGAGCTTGCCGTTTTCGAAACGGTCTCCCTCGGTGAGGCACTTGATGTCCGCTTCGCTGACAATCCGGTCAGTTCCGGCGACGAACACCGATTGGTTATCGGAGTTACCGGCCTTGAAGTGGTTGAACAGGATGTTCAGCAGGATAGCCATGACAGCGGCCGAGCTGATGCCGGAGTGGAAGATCGTGGAGAACCAGGACGGGAACTGGTTGTAGAACGTCGGAGCCACAATCGGGATGAGGCCGAAGCCGATCGAGGTCGCCACGATGATCAGGTTCATGTTGTTCTTGTACTCGACCTTGGCGAGGGTGCGGATACCGCTGGCAGCCACCGTACCGAAAAGCACGACGCCGGCACCGCCCAGGACGGGCGTCGGAACCGCTGCGACAACCCGGCCAAGGACCGGCAGGAGGCCTAGGACCACCAGGATCAGGCCGCCGGCGCTGACCACGAAGCGGCTCTTGATGCCCGTGATGGCAACCAAGCCCACGTTCTGCGCGAAAGCACTCTGCGTGAAGGAGTTGAACAACGGGGAGATCGCACTGGAGAGCATGTCTGCCCGGAGGCCGTCGCCGACGCGCCGTGAATCAACCTTGGTGCCAACGATTTCGCCTACCGCGAGGATGTCTGCGGAAGTTTCTGTCAGCGTCACCAGGATCACGATCAGCATGGAGACGATCGAGGCGATTTGGAAGGTCGGAGCGCCGAAAGCGAAGGGAGTGGGGAAGGCCACGATGTCGCCTTGGCCGATCTTCGAGAAGTCCGCCATTCCGGTGACGAGTGCCACCACTGTGCCGATGACCATGGCCAGCAGGATGGAGAGCCTGGAGATCGCGGCGTTTCCCACCTTGCTCAGGAGAAGAACCACCGCCGTGGTGACTGCCGCGAGGCCGATGTTGGCCACGCTGCCGTAGTTGCTGGCTTTGGCATTGCCACCCATCGCCCATCCCGCAGCTACCGGCATCAGTGTCAGGCCGATGGTGGTGATGACGGTACCGGTGACCACCGGTGGGAAGAACCTAATGATCTTGGAGAACAAGGGCGTGATCAGCAGGCCGATCAGCGAGGCTACGATCACCGAGCCAAAGACCGCTTGGATACCTCCGCCGCCTTGGACAATGGCCACCATGGTGGAGACCCCGGCGAACGAAACGCCCTGAACCAGCGGCAACTGGGAACCAAACCATGGAATGCCGACAGTTTGGAGGATTGTGGCAAGGCCGCCGACGAAGAGGCATGCGGCAATCAGCAAGCCAATGTCTTGGGATGACATGCCAGCCGCAGCACCGATGATCAGTGGCGGTGCAATGATTCCGCCGTACATGGTGAGCACGTGCTGGAAACCGTAAGCGAAGGTGCTTCCGATGGAAAGTCGCTGATCTTCGGGACGTGCGGCCCGCTGTGTACGGGACGCGGTGGTATTTGCGGGGCGGGACTTCTTATTGGTGTTCATGGCAGACTCTCTGGGTTCATGGCAGACGTCTTCGTCTGGCTAACTGTGTCTGGCTAACAAATCGTGGATATTGAGGGTTTTTTGGGGTCGGGTCTGCATGCTGGCCACGCTCACGGCGGGGCGCTGTTGGGCGTGGCCTGCACACAAATCCAGGTAAAAACGAGGTAAAACGGTGGTGCTTAGCAGAAGCCGGCGATGCCGCTCCATGCAACAGGTGCAGCAGTGGTGTTCTCACGCTGGACCGTTGCTTCAATCAGGCCGTACGGGCGATCTGCCGCGTAGAAGACCTCGTTGGGGTTGTCTAAACCGAACGGGCTCAGGTCAACCAGGAAGTGGTGCTTGTTGGGCATGGAGAACTTGATCTCGGCCACTTCGCTGTGTGCTTCCAGGACTTTCTTGCCCATGTCGAACAGCGTCTGCTGCAAGGCGTGGGAGTAGTTCTCCGTGAAGCCTTCCAACAGGAGTGCCTTGATGTCTTCGTAGCTCTTGTTGAAATCGGTCGCGGCGACATCGAGGTTGGTGTTGTACCGCCACCGGGCGGAAACGTCGGTGGCCAGGATGCGGTCCGTCGTCTCCTGCAAGGTGGTGTATTTGTCACGCGGGAAGCCGACGAAGCCGGACTCGGTGGTCTTGAGGACGGTCAGGTCCTTGAGGCCGGAGACAACGTGGGTGGTTGCGCCATCCCGGACGACGACGGCGGTGCGCACCTCTTGGCCGTTGCGGACAAAGCTGTGGTTGTGCTCGGATCCGTGGGCCTGGATCCGATCCCAGGAGTAGGCCTCGGCTTCCCAGCGGCCACCGGTGACCCAGTCGAACTCGCCGGTGAAGTGATCCGCAAGGCGGAGGAGGAACGACTCAGGGGAGCCGACACCTTCGCGGGCAAAGGCGTAGACCGTGTTCTTTTGGGTGTCCGTGGCAACGACGTGGCCGTTGTCGCCTTCCAGGTGCGCGGCTTGGAAATCACCGCGCAACTGGGAAGTCACGTTCAAGTCTTCGATGTGGTGGCGGTCAGTATCCCGGGTGACTTTGACGACGCGTACTTCTGCTTTGCCGTACTGGTTTTCGCCAAGGACGATGTTGTTGCTCATGGTCATATCCCAACTTCTGTGAGGTGGAACCTAGGTTCCATCAATGAAATTAAGCGCGTGTTTCCACCGCGTTTCTGGTGGAGTCGACCCAACAAAAAAAGAGCCGACATCCATTGATGCCAGCTCATTACGACCCTGCCTGCTGCTCCCAGGTTACGTGACCTGCGCCACGAACTCATTCGAGAGTAGCGCATGATTTCGGCTTGTGTACATGGCTTTCGGAGGATCGTTATGAACCTTCCAAATGTGACCGGAGCAACTCGGCTTGCCCCGATGTGGGCCTTGACGACTACTTTCCGCGTTGCATACACTTTCCACATAACAATAAAAGTTTTCCAGACTATGGAAGTTTGGAAAGTTCGAGAGCTAGTGGCGAGAAAGAGGAGGAACAGATGGACGCGAAGGATACGAACACGGTCGTGGAATTCCCGGCGCCGGGTCAGGAACTGTACCTGCCTTTCGGTGCCACGGATCCGGACTTCTATATCCCGGCCGACTGCGACCGCAAGGCCAACGGGTTTTCCCGCTGGCTCCGCGCGCTCCCGGTGTTCGGCCGGCAGCGCCCCTAAGATCACCTGCGTCACGGGGGCGCGGACTCTGCGCAACAGAGCCAAGAGGCGGGCGGTACCTGGGGAGGTGCCGCCCGCCTTTCTGCTGCCGGTTTCCCGTTCCCGCCGATTCGAGGCCTTCCTGCGCAACGTGCCGTGCGCACGGCATGTCCTGCAGCGAACCCCCGAATCGGGGCTAGCCCCTGCCGTCCAAGGACCGTAGAACACGCATTTTGAACTCGTGTTCTTGGAACAACTGCTGCCAATTAACGCGAATGAACTTCCAGCCGAGCTCCATCAGGGCCTTTTCGCGTTGCCGTTCTTGGAAGATGACCTCGTCTGTGGGCGCATAGTCGAAGTACTTGACCCTTCCATCGAACTCCAATGCCACCTTCTTCTTCCGCCAAGCGAAGTCCAGTCGGTGGCGACCGGCCGGCGACAATACCTCCACCTGTAGCTCGGGCAGTTCAATTCGCAACCGTTGAAGTAACTCGCGGGTCAGGGTTTCGCCCGGTGATTCGGACCGCGCGTCTGCCTGCTCGAGGGCCCTCCGCAGTGACAGAACACCATTTCGTCCAGCCAAGGACGCACACATTTGCCGCAACGCCGCGGTATCGGCACCCATACGCAGGCCATGATCCATCAGCACCAGCGATCTCTTGAAGTTCATCATGAGGCAGCAGTCCACGATTGTTCTCTCCAAGGAGGTGCACGGCATGCCCTGCCGAAACACGACGTCGGTGGACGTGAGTTTGCGTGCATGGGCCACCACATCCTTGCCGTGCGAAGTGCGCGACGGCGTCGAGTCCGCGGTGACGTGGACCCGATCATCCGCGTCCCACAGGAACAAGCCGTGCAGGCGTGCTGCCGAGGTGTGGCTGTAGACCAAGCCGCCAGCCGACGTCGACAATGTCCCATGCGCGTGCGCGGCGATCAGCTGTCTGCTCCGTACCCACGGTTTTTGGGCTGCCCAGGTGCTCCCTCTGATGTAGCAACCACGGCGGAGCCTGACCAGGTTGCCGGATCGCACCAGCAGCGCGATTTTCCTGTCATTGAACCCCAGCTCATGCAGTTCGTCGGTTCGCCATAGATCCATTCCTGTGGGCAGGCCGCCCGCGTTATACGTGGTCATAGTCCAAGCTTTTGGCCTCCCACACGCCATCTACATCCGGAATGAGTCCTATGTGGAAAACCCCATTTCGATGCTCCGCTGCAAACAATGCCGAGCGCACGGCCTGTGGTGCAGGGAACCATCGCATCGGCCAGGGCATGGCGGAAAACGGGCTGACGTATGCTGGTTGACGGCCACCCACTGGTAATACGTGGTCGTGGCGGCCCTGATCGGACACGGGCCGCGCAGTCCCGCACGGTGGCGCCGTCTACAGGCAGAGCGCCGGAACAGGCGGGAATCCTGCATTGATCTCTGCGCCGCGCCGGGTAACGCCCGGCTGACGATCCCTGCCTCAGCAGGAAGCGGTAGAGCCGGTGGCGGAGCCGGCACGGAAGCAGCTGTGCCCCGGCTGCCATCCCAAGGAATACACGTCATGAATCTCAAGGTCTCATTACTCGTGGCGGCGATCGCGGTAGCCGTCAGTGGCTCCGCAGTCCCGACATCTCCGCCAAGGCCGGTTGCGCCGGCGAAACTGGACAACCCGAACCTGTTCCCCGTCAGTGTCTTCTACGGCAAACCGGAGCACGCGGCGCAGTTGAAGGACATCGGCGTGAACGTGTACCAGAACGCGGAGCACGACGGGTCATCGATGGCTTCCATCACTGATACGGGCATGCTCGTCATTGCCGGCGACGAGTGGACCCGAGCGGAAGTTGGCAACAACGCAGGCGTGGTCGGATGGTCCACGTACGACGAGTGCGACATGGGCTTGGGCTGCAGCGGCTCCACCACACAACAGAACCTCGCCCAGATGCAGCAATTGGCAGCGACCCTCCGCAGTTACAAAGATGGGCGCCCGGTCATGGCCAATTACAGCAAGGGCATCTTGGGCACGTGGTGGGCCTCTGGCACCATGAATGGCTTCATGTCCGCCGTCGACTTTGCAAGCGCAGACAACTATGCCTACACCAGCCCTCCCGTCGACGATGCCGTGACCGCGTCCCCGGCTTGGCCTGCAGGGGCCAGCGCGGCAACGAGCGCAGCGTACGGTTGGCAGGTGGATCGGATGCGTTCCTACCAGGCCACTCCGGGCGTGAAACCGAACTGGGTGTTCGTGGAATCAGCTCGCCCATACCTGACCGAGTCGAATGCGAAGACGATTACGCCAGCAGATGGAGGGTGCCATGTGGTCCGGCATCATCCACGAGGCCCGGGGCATCAGTATCTTCCAGCACAACAACGACCCCGCGTTCGGGAACTACTCGCTGGTGGACATCCCCGCTGACCGGAAGGCAAAGATCAAGGCCGCACTGGCCGGTATCCAGGCCCTGGCGCCGGTCTTGAACACGCAAAGCTATGTCTGGAACGCAGGAGCTGCCGGGACGGACACCATGCTGAAATCCAAGGATGGCAGCGCGTACCTGTTTGCGGGCATCGGTCTGAAAGGCACTACCGGCTCTAAAACATTCACCCTTCCAGCCGGGATTACGGGCTCGCAGGTGCAGGTTGTGGGTGAAAACCGGACCATCGCGGTGCAGAACGGTAAGTTCACGGATTCGTTCGCCAACGAGTACACGCACCACATTTACCAGATCACCATCTAGGCTCAGTCCGTTTCGATGGTTCGCTGCATACCGTGCCGCGGGAACGGCACTCCGCGCAGGGAACCATCGAAACGGGCCGGCCGGGACTCCAAAAGCTACCCCGCCACCAGCTTCCGCGCCGCGGCCGAGTGCTCAGCGATGAGCCCGGCAACGTCCAGGTCCGGAATCACCCCGTCCACCACGCGCCATGAGCCACCCACCATCACCCGGTCTGCACGGTCCGCCCCGCAGAGCAGCAAAGCAGCTACGGGATCATGGCTTCCGGAGAACCGCAGCTCGTCCGGCTTGAACAGGGCGAGGTCCGCCTGCAGCCCGGGAGCCAACTGGCCAATATCGGTGCGCCCCAAAACCGTGGCGGACCCACGCGTTGCCCAACCAAGGGCTCTCTCCACGGGAACGGAGGCGCCGTACCTGAGCCGCTGCAAATACAGGGCCTGCCGGGCTTCGAGGATCATGTTGGACGCGTCATTGGAGGCCGATCCATCCACACCGAGCCCCACCGGAACACCTGCGGCCTCAAGCTCGAGCACCCGGGCGGTACCCGAGGCCAACCGCATGTTGGACGTTGGGCAGTGCGCGACGGCGGTGCCCGCGGCTCCCAGCCGGGCGATCTCGTCGTCGTTGAAATGGATTCCGTGTCCAAGCCACGTGCGTGAGCCCAACCAGCCCACCGATTCCAGGTAATCCACGGTTCGCAGGCCGAACATTGACCGGCAGAACTCTTCCTCGTCGATCGTCTCGGCCAGATGGGTGTGCAGCCGAACGTCAAAGTGCTCAGCCATGGCCGCCGACTCGGCCATGATTTCCTTGGTCACAGAGAAGGGCGAGCAGGGTGCCAACGCGATCTGCACCACGGCTCCCTCACCGGTCTCGTGATACCTCCGGATCAGCCGTTCGCTGTCGGCAAGGATTGTCTCGGGGGACTGGACCGTCGTCCTGGGCGGCAGGCCGCCGTCGTCCTCTCCCAACGTCATGGAGCCGCGAGTCAACGTGGCCCGCATCCCCATGGCGCGGACGGCGGCGACTTCGATGTCGATGGCATCCTCCATGCCGTCCGGGAACAGGTAATGGTGATCCGCGGCCGTGGTGCACCCTGAGAGGAGCAGCTCAGCGAGGGCCACGTGCACGGCCAGTTCCAGGCTTCGCGGAGTCAAGCGCGCCCATACCGGGTAGAGGTTCTGCAGCCACGGGAACAGTGGAGCGTTGGCCACCGGACCCCATGCGCGGGTGAGTGTTTGGTAGAAGTGGTGGTGCGTGTTGATGAGCCCTGGCAGGACCACGTGCCCGGAGGCGTCGAAAACGGAGGTGTAGGAGGCAGGCTGTCCGCCCGTTGGCACGAGCTCCACGATTTTCCCGCCATCGATAACTAGGCCGTTGCCGGCGTCGAGGTCGTTTGCGGTGAAGATGCCCAGCGGGTTTTTGATCCACAGCATGAAAGGATTCCTTGTCTGGTCGGCATATGTGCGTTCCAGCTCAGTTAGGCCTGTCTGCTGATCCAGGTTTACCGGCGCCCAGGAGCGGCCGGTTCGAAAAGCGTAAAAGGCCCGACGGCGGCAGTCAACGCCCACGGGCACGGAACGGTCACATTCGGCCAGAATAAGTAATTTCGCATGACGAAATTAAGTTTTCAAAAAACTATGGCGCTGCTCACAACCCCGGTGCTACGCTCTAACTGCCAAAGGCGGGCACCCGGACTTCGGGAAGCTATCTACCAGGCGCAACTTAACCTTCATCGCACATGCTGAAGCCTGGTAACCAAGCTAAACGGACCTCTCTTTGAGGTGCCCCCCGACAGGTCACCTGGCTTCCTCAGCACTAAGGAAGTCGCAACATGAGTACAACCGTCACGGCCGAGCAATTCCTGGCCACTTCCATTGAGCTGGCAACAGCCAATGTCCTCAACAGTGGTGGCCCGTTCGGCGCCGTCATTGTCACCGCGGACGGACGAGCCTTCGAAGGCGTCAACCGCGTGACCGCCACGAACGATCCCACCGCACACGCAGAAGTCACGGCTATCCGTAACGCCTGCCGCGAACTGGAAACGTTCGATCTGAGCGGAGCAACCCTCTACACCAGCTGCGAGCCCTGCCCCATGTGCCTGGCCTCAGCCCTGTGGGCACGCGTTGACCGCGTGTTCTTTGCCGCAGACCGCCACGATGCCGCATCCGTCGGCTTCGATGACGCTGTCTTCTACGAGTACTTCGAGAACGACAACCGGGACGCGCTGATGCCGGTAGCCAAGCTGGAACTGGGCGACCCCCAGGCTCCTGCGGCCCTCCAGCCGTTCACTACATGGAACACGCTCGATTCCAGGATTGACTACTAGGGCCCGGTGGCTGACATGACAATCCTGGATCCCGCAGAAATGCACACAGAGACCGGACCCGCCCAGCACACCACTGGCGGCAAGCCTCCGGCCCCACACTCCTTCCTGGATAAGTTCTTCCAGATCTCCCAGCGTGGCTCCACGCTGGCGCGCGAATTCCGCGGCGGCTTGGTCACGTTCTTCACCATGGCCTACATCGTGATCCTCAACCCACTGATCCTCGGTGGATTCTCCGCGCAAAACGCACCCACCGACGTCGCCGGCGGCTGGCTCTCAGCGGCGCAGGTAGGCGCCGTCACCGGACTCACGGCCGGCGTCATGACCATCATTTTCGGCCTGATCGCCAACCTGCCGTTCGGGCTGGCCGCAGGCCTCGGCATCAACTCGTTCCTTGCAGTGGCCGTCATTCACGAGGTCACCTGGCCCGAGGCCATGGGCCTGGTGGTCATCAACGGCATCCTGATCGTCCTGTTCGGCGTGACCGGCGCCCGCACGGCGATCTTCAAAGCCGTGCCCAAGGAGCTGAAGGCCGCCATCACCGTTGGCATCGGCCTGTTCATCGCCTTCATCGGCTTTGTGGACTCCGGATTTGTTCGTCCCACCGCGGGCGGCCCACCGGTGCAGCTCGGCAACGGCGGCTCCATCACCTCCATCCCTACCCTTGTCTTTATTATCGGATTGCTGGCCATGGGTATCCTGGTGGCCCGTAAAATCCAGGGCGGCTTGCTCATCGGCATCGTGGCCACCACGGTCCTTGCCGCCGTCGTCGAGGCTGTCTTCCATATCGGCCCCAGCAGTGCCAGCAACCCCGGCGGCTGGCATCTGAACACGCCGGTCCTTTCGGGCCAGCTGGTCTCTGCCCCGGACCTGAGCCTCGTGGGCCACTTCGACCTGTTCGGTTCGTTCGCCAGGATCGGCGGATTGGCCGCAACCATGCTGGTCTTTACCTTGGTGTTCACCAACTTCTTTGATGCCATGGGCACCATGACCGGCTTGGCCAAGAGCGCCGGTGTGGCACACAAGGACGGAACGTTCCCCAGGCTCAAGTCGGCCTTCATCGTCGAAGGCTTCGGCGCAGTGGCGGGCGGCGCGACGTCGGGCTCGTCCAACACTGTGTACATCGACTCCGCCGCCGGTATCGGGGAGGGCGCCCGCACGGGATTGGCCTCAGTGGTGACCGGGGTGCTGTTCCTGGGTTCCATGTTCTTCACCCCGCTCACGTCGGTGGTGCCCCTGGAAGTCGCCGCCGCAGCTTTGGTGGTGGTGGGCGCGATGATGATGGCGCAGATCCGCGAGATCAAGTTCACCAAGTTCTCCATAGCATTGCCGGCGTTCCTGACCATCGTGACCATGCCGTTGACGTACTCCATTGCCAACGGCATCGGCGTCGGGTTCATCTCCTTCGCTGTGATCAGCGGGGCGTCCGGCAGGGCCAGGAAAGTGCATCCCCTCATGTGGGTGGTTACCGCGGGCTTCATCATCTACTTTGCCCGGGGACCCATCAACGCCCTGATGGGTATCTAGCCACCCCACCCGCCGGGTCACCACCCGGCGTTCCGATCGGCGGTCCGTCGGAACCCACCGCACGAATAGGCGTCCGCCGTCGTCGCCCTTCTGGGGCACCACCAAAGAAGGGCACGACGGCGGGCGGCGGCCCTGTTGATTCAGGAACGGTTCTGATGCTCCGCTATGGCGCGGGGGCAGGGAGATGAAGCCCTTGCCCCCGCACCTAAAACTCTTACCGATAAGCCGCGACTACCCCTGAACATCCTCCGGGAGTGAGACCATGGGGCAAGATCGCGCACTGCTCCGGCCGGGCCACTTGGCCGGGACACCTGGATAAAGGACGTGTTGCCATGCTGGATCTGATGCCTTCACTGGGCAGTTGGCGGCCTGCGATCTCTGGCCAGCGATGCGCTGTGGCCACGATCGTGGGAACCGGTGGCTCCGTGCCGCGCCCCGCCGGGACCTCGATGATGATCTCCGAACATGGCGAAATACTGGGCAGTTTGTCCGGCGGCTGCGTGGAAGGCGCCGTCGTGGAGGCCGCCCTGGAAGCACTGCGCGACGGCGGACCCCGCCTTGAGTCGTTCGGTTACAGCGACGCGGATGCGTTCGCCGTCGGGCTCACCTGTGGAGGGGAACTCGAAGTCCACATCCAGCCTTTGACTGGCGGGATGCCGGAATTTTCCGGTGTTGTGGACGCCGAGCAGCCGGCGGCCATCATTCGCCGCCTTGATACCGGCGGGGGAGTAGTCATGGTGAACGATCCTGTCCGGTTCCGGGCCATGGAGTCGCCCGAATTGGCCCATCTCGTCGGAGACCATCCCGCCACAGTTTTCGCAGCCGCTGCCCAGATAGAGCCGCTGCTCCAAGGAGGCCGCGCGGGCTTGGTCCGGCTGGCACCACCTGCAGGCTGCATCGACGGCTGGGTCACAACCGAGAGGTTGGAGGCCCCGCCCAGGGAGGAAGAGGAACCGCAGCCCATTACACTGTTCGTCGAAAGCCGCTTACCGGCGGCGCGCATGGTGATTTTCGGCGCGAATGACTTCGGAGCAGCCTTGCTCCCCGCCGGGAAACTGCTCGGCTATGACGTCACAGTGTGTGATGCCCGTCCGGCTTTTGCAGGGCAAAGCCGCTTCAGCGGGGCTGATTCGGTGGTGACCGACTGGCCACACCGCTACCTCCAAGCAGAAACGGCAGCCGGGCGCATCGATTCCCGCACCGTGATCTGCGTCCTGACCCATGACCCGAAATTCGACATCCCCTTGCTCGAAACCGCGCTTCACCTCAACGTGGCCTATGTGGGCGCGATGGGATCCCGGCGCAGCCACCGACAGCGGGTCGACGCCCTGCTTGACGCCGGCACGCCTACCGAGGCCCTGGAACAGCTGCATTCGCCCATAGGCCTGGACCTCGGCGCGGTCACCCCGGCGGAGGTAGCCGTCTCCATCACGGCGGAAATCATCGCCGAGCGCGGGGCCGGAACCCGGCGGCCAACCCTGGAAGCCCCTGGGTTCCCGTCCCTCAAGGACAGCACAGGGCCCATCCACGCTGCGCCTCCAGCCCCAACTACCCCCACCCAGGAGGACTCATGGACATGAACACCATCGAGGCCGTGGTCCCCACCACCGATCCGGCCCAGTGGCGCGACGGCGACGCCTGGCTTGCCGGTGGCACGGTCCTTTTCTCCTACGGCAGCACCGTCCTTAAACGCCTCCTCGATCTGGGCCAAGCTGATTGGCCGGCTGTCACGGTGACCGATGAGGGAATCGAACTCGCTGCGACCTGCACCGTCGCCGAGCTCTACGCCGTGCCCGTTTCGCCGGCGGCCGCAACCCTGGAATGGCCGGGATTGGCCTTGATCCGCCCGTGCTGTGACTCGTTCGTGGCCTCCTTCAAGATCTGGAACATGTCCACGGTGGGCGGCAACATCTGCACCGGGTTGCCTGCCGGACCCATGACGTCATTGTGCGCAGGACTCGACGGCGTTGCCGCCATCCTCAGCCCGGATGGCGGCAGTCGCACAGTCCCGGTGGCCGACGTCGTGATCGGGGACATGCAGACAATACTGGCCCCGGGGGAGTTGCTCCGCAGCGTCCACTTGCCCGCCACGGCCCTGTCCGCCAGGGTTGCGTTCCGGCGTTTATCACTCAGCAACCTCGGCCGTTCCGGGGTCCTGCTCATCGGCCGCCTCGACGCGGACAACACCATGGTGATCACGGTGACCGCTTCCACCAAGCGGCCAGTACAGCTGAGGTTCCCCGCCGGGCAGGTTCCCGACGCCGGGACGCTGGCTGACGCCGTCGGCGAATCCATCCCTTGGCCGCTGTACCACGATGACATCCACGGGCTCCCGGCCTGGCGCCGCGACATGACGTTCAAACTCGCCGAGGAGATCCGCGCCGAACTGCTGGGCGAGTCGATGACCGTATCCGGCGATTTCTGGCCTCCGCATGACACCTCGCCGCAGCCGTCCGCCCAACCCCAAGCTTCAGGCACCCAGAAGGAGGCCCACCATGGCAATTGAGATCAACGGCGCGCCCTCGCAAGCCACACCCCGGCCCGGTCAATGCCTCCGCACCTTCCTCCGCGAAGAGGGCAACTTCGGCGTCAAAAAGGGCTGCGACGGGGGCGATTGCGGTGCCTGCACCGTCCACGTCGACGGCAAACCCGTGCACAGTTGCATCTACCCCGCCGTCCGGGCCAAGGGCAAGGCGGTCACCACCATCGAGGGGTTGTCCCAAGGCGGAGAACTCCACCCAGTGCAGGAACAGTTCCTCGAAAGCCAAGGCTTCCAATGCGGTTTCTGTACCGCCGGGATGATGATGACCGCGGCCACGTTCGACGACGAACAACGCGCCAACCTGCCCCGCAACCTCAAGGGCAACCTTTGCCGCTGCACCGGTTACCGCTCCATCGCCGACGCCGTCTGCGGTCACGGTGACGATCACCAGCACGACGCCGGAGCTGACGTTTCCGGGGCACAGTCGCCAACCGCTGTGGAGGCTACGCCTGGCCAACTCGGGGACGACGTCCCGGCCCCCGCAGGCCAGGCAATAGTCACAGGCACGGCCCGCTACACCTTGGACATCCCCGCCGAGCAGCTTCCGGGGTTGCTGCACATGAAGCTAGCCCGGTCGCCGTACCCGCACGCCCGGATCGTCTCCATTGACAAGGCCCCGGCTTTGGCAGTCCCCGGCGTCGTTGCAGTGTTCACGCATGAGGACGCACCGCAGCTGTTGTTCTCCACGGCCCAGCACGAGAACTTCACCGACGATCCCGATGACACCCGTGTCCTGGATAACGTGGTGCGCTTCATCGGACAGCGGGTTGCCGCCGTCGTCGCCGAATCCGTTGCTGCCGCCGAGGCCGGAACCCGCGCGCTGGCTGTGCAGTACGAACTCCTGGAGCCGGTGTTCACCCCCCAGGAGGCCATCCTTCCCGGCGCCCCGGCGATTCATGGTGATAAAGACGGAGTTTTCTCGCGCATCTCGAGGCCGCTGAACAACGTGGTGGCCGAGGTCCACGCGGAGCTGGGTAGCGTCGCTGAAGGCTTTGAAGCCGCCGACTTCATCCATGAACACACCTACAGCACCCAGCGTGTCCAGCATGTGGCAATGGAGACCCATGCTTCCATCGCCTTGATTGATGAGGATGGCCGGTTAATGGTCCGCTCGTCCACGCAGGTGCCGTTCTTGGTGAAGCGGACCTTGAGCCGGGTTTTCAACCTCGCGCCGGAAAGCATTCGGGTGGTCGCAGGCAGGGTTGGTGGCGGGTTCGGCGGCAAGCAGGAAGTCCTCACGGAGGATGTGGTGGCCCTCGCGGCCTTGGCCCTGAAGCGTCCCGTGCAACTTGAGTTCACCAGGACCGAACAGTTCACGGCCACCACCACACGCCACCCGTTCACCATCCACCTCAAGGCCGGCGCGAGCCGGGACGGGCAGCTGACGGCCCTCCAGCTCGACGTCCTCACCAACACCGGGGCTTACGGTAACCATGCTCCCGGCGTGATGTTCCACGGCTGCGGCGAATCATTGGCCGTCTACAAGTGTGTGAACAAAAAAGTGGATGCCCACGCCGTCTATACCAACACGGTTCCCGCTGGCGCCTTCCGGGGCTACGGACTGAGCCAGATGATCTTCGCGATCGAGTCGGCCATTGACGAACTGGCCATCGGAATCGGCATGGACCCCTTGGAATTCCGGCTCAAGAACATGGTCAGGCCCGGTGACCACATGCTCTCCACGACGCCCGAGCCCGAGGAAGATGTCCACTACGGCAGTTACGGGCTGGACCAATGTGTGGCGTTGGTCCGCGACGCTTTGGACCGCGGCAAGGAACGGTACCGCGCTGCCGGGTTGGAGGACCTCGGGCCCGAATGGGTGATCGGCGAAGGCTCTGCGCTCTCCATGATCGACACCGTTCCGCCGCGGGGCCACTTCGCCCACACCCGGGTGAGCCTGGAAGCGGACGGACGGTTCGCCGTCGACGTCGGAACTGCGGAATTCGGGAACGGCACCACCACTGTCCATGCGCAACTGGCTGCCACGGCGCTCGCAACATCGGCAGACCGCGTGACCGTGCGCCAGTCCGATACCGATCTGGTGGAGCACGATACCGGTGCCTTCGGCTCGGCAGGGACCGTGGTGGCCGGGAAGGCGACGCTGGGGGCGGCACTCGAGCTGGCCACACGCATCCAGACGGTGGCGGCGTCCCTCACCGGCGTCTCGTTAGCGGATTGCCGGTTGGTGGACGGCGCCGTTGACTGCGGAGGGCGAACGGTGCCGCTGAAGGAAATCCACGACGCCGCCCACCTTCAAGGCGTCCGGCTCGCCACCGACGGCAACTGGGGAGGAACGCCCCGGTCTGTCGCGTTCAACGTCCATGGCTTCCGCGTGGCTGTTAATACCGGCACGGGTGAGCTGCGGATCCTGCAGAGTGTCCAAGCGGCCGACGCCGGCGTCGTGGTGAATCCGCGGCAGTGCCGCGGGCAGATCGAGGGCGGTATTGCGCAGGCGCTCGGCGCCGTGCTCTACGAGGAAGTGAAAGTGGACGACGCCGGCAGGATCACCACGGACATTCTGCGGCAGTATCACATTCCTTCGTTCGCGGACGTGCCCCGGAGTGAGGTGTATTTCGCCAAGACCAATGACTCCACCGGGCCCCTCGGCGCCAAGTCCATGAGCGAGAGTCCGTTCAACCCGGTGGCACCAGCGCTGGCCAACGCCATCCGAAACGCAACGGGCATCCGCTTTGCTGAGCTGCCCATTGCCCGGGACAAGATCTACCTGGCGCTCCGTGACCGCACCCTCATACGCAACTAGTTGGGTACGGCCCGCAAATCTACCCGTCCAGCAGGTACAGCTGATCCTTGGTATCCAAGTCCGCGCCTGAGCAGACGTCGCTGCAATCCACCAGGTCCACCAAACCCGGATGGGCCTTGAGGAAGGATCGCGCCCCCGTGTCACCCGCCGCTGCTTCCGCAGCTTGCTCGCGGAGTCCGACGTCGAAAATCACCGGGTGCCGACGCTTCAGGTGGCCTGACTCGTCCGGATACGCAGCGGCTGTGACCCGCCCTGGCCGGTGACTGCCCAGCAGCCTGCTCACTGCCGCAGCGGTCAGTCCGGGCTGGTCCACTAAGGCCACCATGATGTTGTTACCCCGTGTTGCGGCGTCGATGCCTGATCGGAAGGACCCGGCCATCCCTTTGGCCCAGTCTTGATTCTCAACCACCAGGTACCCGGAGAGGTCGGTGGAACTGCGGACGGCAGCAGCTTCGGCACCGAGGACCACCACTACCTCCGAGCATCCGCCCTCGGAAAGGATGCCGGCAATTACCTCCACAAGAGTGCGGGAATGGAAGGGAAGCAGCGCTTTGGGACCGAGTCCCAGTCGGGTTCCAGCACCTGCTGCAAGCAGCACTCCCGTGGTGGCATTGGCGCTTCTTTGGGTCATCCCTTCACCATACGCGGGACACGTCGAATGGTCCTTGGATTCCCGTGGCGGGCAAAAGATCTACCAATATCGGTTTCGTATTACCGATCAGTAGGGCTACACGTTGCTTGGAATGGCCGTTATGGTCGATGGGAGAGTCAAGAAGAGAGCTCGGGTACGCAACGACGCGTAGAGAACCAACGCATAGGAACAGGGGACGATGGCGGGCAGTTTCGAGATACTCCAAGCAGGACCAAGTGCATTCCGTTTCCGGCTGACGGCCGAGGACGGCACTGTTGTGGCAGAGTCGCCGCAGTTTCCAACCCTGAAGGCAGTCGTGGCAGGGATCAACGCTGTCAGGGAAAATGCCGCCACGGGGTTCGTGGTGGATCGCCGCTCACTCGCGGCCAAGTAAAACAGGATTCGTAAATAAACAGCAGCGGCAGTGCTCGGAAGCACTGCCGCTGCTGTTATGCCTGGCTGGGAGTACGGGTTAGCCGTCCGCACCGGCGGGCGTCGTGGTGGGGGTGTAGCCCTCGAGCTTGAGCGCCGCCTGAGCGTACTTCTGCGTGAAGGTGTCGGGGATGTTGACCTTGGAGGTGTCGACGCCGATGGTCTTCTCTTCGGCGAAGATCGTCTTGGGTCCACCTGCGGGCATCAAGCCGTCCGGCAGGAACTGGCCCTTGTCCTTGTCCAGCGCGGACACGTACTGGTCCTTGCTGATGGTGCTGTTCTGCACGAATGACTGCGGCAGTTTGTCGGCGATATCCTTTGCGGAGTGCGTGCTGATCCAGTGCATGGTGTCAACGAGGGCGTTGACCACCTTCTGCGCTGCGTCTTCGTGCGACTTGACCCAGTCTGATTGGGCCAACAGGCCAGCGGACGGAAGGCTACCGCCCAGTGCTGCCTGGGCGCCCTCAGAAGTGGCGAGATCGATGGAAGGAACAGCGAGGTTCTTGCTTTCCAAAGCCCCCACTGTGGGCTGGGTGGTCATCACGCAATCGGCAGAACCACGCTGGATTGCCGCAATCGCTGTGGAACCGGATCCGACGGCGATGGTGTGGTAGTCGCTCTTGGAGAGGCCGCCCTTGGCAGCGATGAACTGGGTGAGCTCATCGGTTCCGGAGCCGAGGTCCGTGACGCCTACCGTCTTGCCCTTGAGGTCGGCTCCGGTTTTGACGTTGGCCTTCGGGTTGCACATGATGCGTTCGCCGGGAGCTCCGGAGAGTTGCACCAAGTTGATGACGTTCTTGCCCTTGGACTGGAAGTCGACCGTGTGGACGTACCAGGCTCCGGCCATGTCCACCTGTCCGGAGGCCATCGCGTCTTCAGCGCCGACGCCACCCTGGGACTCGGTGGACAGTTCCATCTTGACGCCGTACTTCTGGTAGTAGCCGAGGCTTTCCGCCAGTTGGTAGGGCAGGTAGATCTGCTTGTCGATTCCACCCACCATCATCTTGACGGTCGGCATCGAGCTGGTGTCCGCTGAGGCGCCACCGCTTGCGGAGCTTCCATTGCTGGCGGGGGTGCTGCTGCTGCCGCATCCTGTGAGGCTGAGCGCAACGGCTCCAGCGGCAGCGGCGACAAACATAGTGCGCTTCATCATTGTTTTACGCATCCTTTTTGGATCCCCGGAGGGATATGGGTGTTCTAGTGGGGTACTGCGGGTGAAAACTGGGTGACTGCCGGTACTTAGATGGCTTGGGCTTCGGAACGGTTTGGCGGCCGCCACTTCAGGAGCTTGTGCTCCAACGCGCCGATGAGGTACTCGGCGGCGAGGGTGACCACTGCGATGATCACCATGCAAGCGAAGACGGTGTTGGGATCGAAAGTTCCTTGTGCCTGGCTGATGATCAAGCCGATGCCTTGCTGGGCGCCGAGCACTTCGGCCACGAGGGCACCGATGATCGCGAAGCCGAACGCTGTGTGGAGGCTGGCGATGATCCACGTCATCGCGGACGGAATGGTTACGTGCATCGCCACTTGGATCGGCGAGGCGCCGAGCACCCGCACGTTAGCCACCAGGTTCTGGTCCACTTCACGGACGCCTTGGAATGCGTTGAAGAACACCACGAAGAAGACGAGCACTGCCGCGAGCAGGATCTTCGGGAAGACGCCCAGGCCGAAGGCAACGATGAAGATCGAGCCCAGCACGATACGGGGAATCGAGTTGACGATCCGGATGTAGGGGCCCACGACGGCGGACAGGTACTTGTTGGAACCGAGAAGAATGCCGAGCACGACGCCCACGAGCGTTCCGAGGATGAATCCAAGGAAGGCTTCTTGGGCCGTGATCCAGAGGTTCTCCCAAATGGTGCCGAAAGCCGTGCCTTCGGTGAACAGCTTCACGAGGCTGCTCCAGATTTCGGATGGCTGGCCGAAGAAGAACTTATCCACCCAGCCCTCGGTGGTGAACCACTGCCAACCGCCGATGACGATGACGGCCAGCGCCACTCGGCCGATCCAGATCGACATCGTACGACGCCGGGCCTTACGGCGGCCGGCCGCCTTTGCTGCTGCTTCTGGTTCCATGGGTTTCTCGATCTTGCGGGATCCGCTGTGTGTGAGGGTTGTCATGCTGCACCTGCCGTTCGTGCGTAAGCACGGGTCACTTCGTCTTTCAGGGATTCCCAGATGTGGCCCTGGAGTTCGAGGAAGCGCTCCTCGTGGCGGATTTCCTGCACATTCCCGCGGGGCCTGGGAAGGTCGATGTCGAAGACGTCCTTCACCGATCCCGGGCTGGTGGTCATGATGACCACCTTGTCCGAAAGCGCCACAGCCTCGTCCAGGTCGTGGGTGATGAAAAGGACCGATGGCCGCAGTTCTTCCCAGAGCTTGAGCAGTTCGTTCTGCATGATCGCTTTGGTCTGGACATCGAGTGCCCCAAAGGGCTCATCCATGAGGAGGATGCGCGGGTTGTTGATCAGGGCAGCAGCCATGGCCACACGCTTGCGCATGCCGCCGGAAAGCTGATGCGGGTAGCGATCTTCGAATCCGGCCAGGCCAACCCGCCGGAGCCAGTCGCGGGCAAGGTCGGTGGCTTCGCGTTTGGGCATGCCCAGAAGGATCGGCCCCATCATGACGTTGCTGAGGACGCTCTTCCAGGGGAACAACGCGTCCGCTTGGAACATGTAGCTCACCCCGTTGGTGATGCCCTCCACCAGGGAGCCGCCGACACTCACAGAGCCTGCGCTGGGCCGCTCCAAGCCGGAGACTTGAGCCAGCGTGGTGGACTTACCGCAGCCGGTGGGCCCGACGATCGAGCAAAACTGGCCGGCCTCGACGTTCACGGTGACGTCCTGGATGGCGGTAAACGTTTCGCCCTTCGGTGTGAGATAGCGCTTGGTCAATCCCGCTATCTCGATCCGGGCCCCCTCTTCGGCTTTATCGGCCGCTCGTGGCGCCCGGTGGGGGTGGTTACTATTCATTGCCAAGACCTCTCTGTCGCAGGTACTTCGGAAGAAGTTAGTGATGTGGATCACTGAAACTATGTAAAGCTTAGGAAGTGATCATTCATGCAAGAAGAGTTCGGTAACATGTGCGCTTTAGCCGCAAAAGTGCACGTTTTGTGCGTTTTCTGCAGTACCGCTAATACGTCGCCAAGGCACGGATTCCGATGACCCGTACGCCCCTTGCAAAGCGGAGCCGTTTCTCCACCCTGACCACGCAGATTCTCCTGGCCTCGCTGTCCTTGCTGTTCCTCACCGTTGTCTTGGGCGGTGTCTTGTTCACGATGATCAGCAACCAGACATTGGACCAGCAGTACCAGCTCCGTGCCTTGGGCATTGCCACCACCACTGCCCAAATGCCGGAGATCAGGTCTGCGCTGGCAGCCGGTGATCCGCAGAAGATGATCGCGGGTTTGGCGCAGCAGATCACCTCCGCAGCCCAGCCGGACTACGTGGTGGTCAGCGACCGGAACGGTGTGCGCTTCTCCCACCCGGATCCCACCTTGATTGGACGCAGGCTCGAGGAACCCGTGGCTGTTTTGGACGGCCAAACGCATGTTGGTTTCGACCCCGGCAGCTTGGGCACTTCCGCAAATGCCAAGGCCCCCATATTCGGCAGCGACGGATCGGTAATAGGCCAAGTCTCCGTCGGGATCGAAGAGACACATGTCCTGGACAACCAGGTCCGGAACATCTGGCTGATCACCGGGTTCTCGGCGCTGGTCCTTGCCCTGGGTTTCATTGCTTCCCTGCTTCTGTCCCGCCGGATCAAACGCGTCACGTTCGACCTTGAGCCGGCCGAGATCGCCTCACTGTTGCAAGAGCGCGAGGCGCTGCTGCATGGAATCCGGGAGGCCGTCGTCGGGCTTGACGACGACGGCAAGGTGACGGTCATCAACGGGGAGGCACGGCGTTTGCTGCACGTGGAGGGCGAAGCGCTGGGCAAGCCTGTTGCGGAGCTGATCCCGGATGGCCGGCTTCGCGATCTGTTGACCGGCAAGCTCTCCGGCGCCGATCAAGTGGCGCTCACGGAAGATTCCCTGCTGGTGGTCAATCGAATGCCTGTGGCGACGGCGGGAAGGAGCATCGGTTCGGTGGTGACCCTGCGCGACCGAACGGAGATTGAGGGCCTGGTCCGGGACCTCCACTCGATCCAAGGACTCATGGAAGCAATGCGCGCCCTCGAGCACGAGTACGCCAACAGGCTGCACATCGTTGACGGGCTGCTGGAGATGGGGGACGTGGACCAGGCCAAGGCATTCGTTTCGCAGGTGTCCAGCATGTCCCATTCGCTTGGCGAGGGCCTTCGCTCCCGGATCGCGCCGCCTGAATTGGCAGCGCTGCTGCTGGCCAAGGTCGCAGTCGCCGCCGAACAGGACGTCCAAATGACGGTGACGCCCGGCTCCCGGCTTGAACATCCCGAGGTTGACCAGGCCGAGCTGCTGACCATCGTGGGGAACCTCCTCGACAACGCGGTGGACGCGCTCGCGAACACGCCCCGGCCACGCACGGTCTCGGTACACTTTGACGACGCCGACGGCGTGTTTATTGCCGTGCGGGACAACGGCCCGGGAGTCCCAGCGGATAGGGTCGAGCAGGTGCTCGTGGATGGGTACTCCACCAAGGAGCCGCGGCCCGGCATGCGGCGCGGCATTGGCTTGGCTTTGGTGAGCAGGATCGTGCACCGGGCGGGGGGAACCCTGGACGTTTTCCCGGGACCTGGTGGACATTTTGAGGTGTGGCTGCCAGCCAACCCAAACGTAGCGGAGAAGGACAGGAGCGCAGGCGTTGATTAAGACGTTGGTTGTTGACGACGATTTCCGGGTCGCCGGAATCCACGCGTCCCGTGTGGATAGGGTGGATGGCTTCGAATGCATCGGCCAGGTGTACACAGCGGCATCGGCGCGCGAGGCGATCTCGCGGCTGGCTCCGGACCTGTTGTTGCTGGACATCCATCTCCCGGACGAGGACGGCCTGTCGCTCCTTCGCTCGCTGCAGGCCTCAGGGAACCCGGTCGACTGCATCATCATCACCGCTGCCCAGGACTTGGCGACGGTGAAGTCTGCCATGACCAGCGGCGCCGTCTACTATCTGGTCAAGCCTTTCGGCTTCGAACGGCTCAAGACCCAGTTGGAGTCCTACCGGAAGTGGCGCCAGGAGCTCGAATCCGCGTCCACCGGCAACCAAGCCACCATCGACAGCCTCTACAACGCCCGCTCGGCCGGGATTAAGCCCGCGGCGCCGGCTCCGCGGTTGCAGCCCACCATGCAAAAAGTGTTCGACGCCGTTCGGACAGCGGGCGGCCCCATCAGCGCGGCCGAGATCGCGGACCAGCTCGGTGTCAGCCGTCCAACAGCCCAGCGCTATCTCAGCTCCCTTGAACGGAAAGGCCTTCTGGTCCTTGACCTCACGTATGGGACTACGGGCAGGCCGCTCAATTCCTATACGGTGCCGTAACGACGCGGTGCCGTAACGACGCGACGCCGTAACGACGCGACAAAGGCCGGCAAGGGCTGGTTTCCCAACCTTTGCCGGCCTTGCGTTGCGCGTGTTTCTTAGGCGTCTCCGCCTGCTCCGCCGGTGGTGCCGGCGGTGACGTCCAACAACTTGTAGCGGTCAATGGCGTACGACGGCGCGCCCTCCTCGACCTCGCCCCTCGCCGCCAACATCTGGAGTGTTTTGGTGACGATGGAGTGGGTGTCGTTTTTGAAGTAGCGGCGTGCGGCTTGGCGGGTGTCGGAGAAGCC
>NZ_JAWRXG010000130.1:0-277 GCF_046535135.1 Arthrobacter sp. SIMBA_036 | reverse complement strand
AATGAATTTAGTAGAAAATCATTTACTAAAATTTCATTATTAATCTCATTAAAAATTATTGATTTATTATACTCACTAGCATCAAAAACGTTAATAAATGTAATTAATTTATCTATCTGTTCTATATATGAAGGAAAAAAAGTATTTGCATCTTTCAGATCTTCAAAGGGTTCAATTTTATCAAAATTAATTTCCTTTAGTTCAAATAAATTTTGATATTCTATGCTTTGAAGGCCAAATTGAGAAGATTCCAATATTTCGATCTCTTCATCAATAG
>NZ_JAWRXG010000129.1:0-278 GCF_046535135.1 Arthrobacter sp. SIMBA_036 | reverse complement strand
GGAGTGAAACCGAATAAGAGATATTGGAACCTCAACAACTGAACGAAGGTTCTGAAGTAGAAGCTGTAAAAGGCAAGGTTGCTTACTTACACTAATCACAACGGCAGTTGGCACATCACTATCAGCAACAACTGTGGATAAAAGATCAAACACACTAAAAAAGCATGTTTCGTCGTTATACATGATATAAAAGCCTAAACAGGAAAAAAGGACCCCAATTATTTTCCTTATTCCCAAAAAAGGAATAAATCCGAGGCGGAAATGCAAGTGATAACAAC
>NZ_JAWRXG010000128.1:0-278 GCF_046535135.1 Arthrobacter sp. SIMBA_036 | reverse complement strand
AAAAGTTTATTTTTTTCTTAGAAGCTTCACTTACAGCCATCGCTTCCGCTGTAAATTCATATGCTCCAAAATCAGGAGTTGTTGCATTTCTCGTATTTCCATCAGCATCTAAAGTTACTTCAGCAATTGGAGTTCCTTTATTGTCAAGAGTATTATTTCCAGTATTAGACAGATGAAGGTCGGTAGCAGAAACAAATACAGGAAGAACATTCAGGGAATTGGTATTCCCGCCAAACCCAGCTTGAATATCAGCCAGAGTAGCTTTTGCTGAACCACCA
>NZ_JAWRXG010000127.1:0-278 GCF_046535135.1 Arthrobacter sp. SIMBA_036 | reverse complement strand
CTGCGAAAGCAAGCGGGCTTTTTGATTTGATTGCTGCTCCAGCACGACTGATCCCACCTATCCTTTTGTCTTGATCTATTAGCGCACGAGGCTGCCATCGTGGCCGCGTCGGAGCGTCGCTACGCTGCCCGGTGAAAAACGCTCTTGCAATGATTGGACGGCCTCAAGCGTTCACGTGGAATGGAATCCCCATCCCGCGCAGTTGTCACCACGCTGGGCTGGAAATCGCGTCGCCCGCGTTCGCCGCATCCAGTCGTTAGATCGCCCACGTTCACAAC
>NZ_JAWRXG010000126.1:0-278 GCF_046535135.1 Arthrobacter sp. SIMBA_036 | reverse complement strand
AGTTCCTGAGCATTTAAAGTCAATCAGGGTTTTGACATTTGGTGTTGAAGTCTTCATTCAAATATAAAACTTTTTCCTTAATCTGTGATATATTTTTAGAATTTATTTTTTAATTAAATGTTTGGTTATCAGTTTGATGATTTTGCGTAATGGTTTCCAGATACATTTTTTTTTCATTCATATCTATGTCTTGCTTCATGATCTTTCTTGTTTCGGGATCAATGTAATAGGTGAGATTTGTGGTGTTATCACTGATATCATCGGTGGTTTTTACCGCC
>NZ_JAWRXG010000125.1:0-278 GCF_046535135.1 Arthrobacter sp. SIMBA_036 | reverse complement strand
CAGCCGTTCAAAGTTCGGAAACTGCGCCGTGACGGCGCGGATAAGTTCTGTTGGATTCATTGTTATTTTGTGCTCTCAGGTCTCGACGATTACCCGTGCCGTGCAGCTTACCCCCGCTTGTCGATCGGCGTTTCAATCTTCCAGTCATGCACGGTACATATCCGAAAGATTGTAAAAGCCAGTCGGCGCGCCACAAAGAATTAAACCTTACGAACTACTTTTGCTGCTGTCAATCAAGCGATCCAAAAACCTGTCAGCCTTGACAGATATTTCGCGAC
>NZ_JAWRXG010000124.1:0-278 GCF_046535135.1 Arthrobacter sp. SIMBA_036 | reverse complement strand
GACCAGCCCGGACCCACCTTGCTGCACTAGCCCGCCGAACCATTGATTGGTGTTTCCCTCCGCAGAAGAGTCAGGGCCATATCCGAGCACTTCGTCATCCTTCAGAATCTCAATACGCACTCCGGCGGCCGTAGAGCCCTTCGAAAGCGACAGCATCTTCCCCGTATTCGTGGGAGTCGTTGCGTCTCTCAGCGTGACATACGCCGCGATCGCGGTTCCCTGGGCGCCGCCCGAACAGGACAGACGGATCTCGAAGGGTTTGGATGGTGAGGTTGAAC
>NZ_JAWRXG010000123.1:0-278 GCF_046535135.1 Arthrobacter sp. SIMBA_036 | reverse complement strand
CCAGTGGTGGGAGCTACTTCTTACAGTGTACAATATAAGAAGACAACTGATACTAGCTGGTCTCAGGCTACTGCCACAAGCAATACCTATACATTAGCTGGTTTGTCCGACTGTATATCTTACCAGGTACAGGTTGCTGCAATTTGTTCCGGAACTACTGGTGCGTATTCTGCACCATTAACATTCTCAACGGTATGCGTAACATATTGTACTGCTGCAAGTGGTAGTGGGCAGTATAATTACATTTCTAATGTAACATTAGGAACAGTAAACAATAC
>NZ_JAWRXG010000122.1:0-278 GCF_046535135.1 Arthrobacter sp. SIMBA_036 | reverse complement strand
ATACTTAGTGGTCACGATGTTTTCAGCATACTGAGCCTGGGTTTGTTGCCCTGATGCATTATAGGAAAACTGTACTGTTCCACCCGGATCAGTGGAAGAAATCACATTACCAAGAGCATCGGTCGTCTTTGAAGTCGTTCTGCCATAACCGTTAAGTTCCTTTACGCTGGTTGTCAAACCTGAAACATTGGTCTCTGTTTGCTTTCCATTAAATGCAGTGGCAGTAATCCTGACAGGCAATACGGAATCATCATAGGCAATGGTATTCCACTTATCAG
>NZ_JAWRXG010000121.1:0-278 GCF_046535135.1 Arthrobacter sp. SIMBA_036 | reverse complement strand
CCACAGACGCGCCGGTCTTGAGCAAAGGGAAACGAAGACCGGCTACGCTCCACGTGCTGCGCTCAAACGACTATTTACTCAATCAGGAGACTACCGGTCGGCTCACATCCGGTGACGGAATCGAATTTGTGCGCTCACGAAAGCCACTCGCACGCAAACCATGCGACCAGCGCCGCGCCCGCGAATATCTATTCACGGCCCCTGTTCTACCTCGCCGTCATGCGCTTTCTCATCGCCAATATCGGGCAGCGCTCGCGCAACCGGCCGATTGCGTTGCC
>NZ_JAWRXG010000120.1:0-278 GCF_046535135.1 Arthrobacter sp. SIMBA_036 | reverse complement strand
GTCATTCAGACTACAGATTTAGGGTTCTTTGTTGCGGGTAATGTCCAGAATGCTGCAAAAGGTTACGGTTCCAAAGATGTTCTAATTACCAGACTTGATAAGGACAGAAAAGAACTCTCCCAATTGATTGTAGGCGGAAAAGGTCTGGATGAAGTTAAGAAAATGATTCCAACAGGAGACGGCGGTGTCCTGCTGGGAATATATTCCAGAAGCTCCGAGGTTCGTGTTTCGGGATCTGGAAGCACTCACGCCAACAACCAACGATCTGCAATCTCCAC
>NZ_JAWRXG010000119.1:0-278 GCF_046535135.1 Arthrobacter sp. SIMBA_036 | reverse complement strand
CACACTACAGGAAGCCGTGGGACCCTACGGTGGCTATCAGGCTATCTGGAAAGACCATGAACAAGATGTTTATATTGGAGCTTCTGAAAGCCGTAAGGATGGGCACGCTGCTGGTTATTAAGAATCCACAAGTTTTTCAGCGTCTCCGCCGCCAAAGGGCATGCGATAAATGTCACCCAGTAAATCAAATACAATGTATTTACCGTCCGGGCTGACGTCCACATTCATCCAGGTACCGGAGTTAACCGATATATCAATGTCTTTAAATTCACCCTGCG
>NZ_JAWRXG010000118.1:0-279 GCF_046535135.1 Arthrobacter sp. SIMBA_036 | reverse complement strand
ATCGGAAGTGGGTACACTATCCCAGTTTGGGTGTCGATTGCGACAACTGACCTTTGGTGATAATTTTTGAATTCAGGGTAGGTCAAAAGAATATAGTGGTCGTTAAAGTTCGGCGCTTGCGTTTTGAGCGTGTCGTTGTATGTGGCGACGTGCTTGTCGTCGCAAAAATCAACAGGGCTGTACTGGAAGGAGCATTTTGTTAAATCTGATGTTGCGTAAGAAATTTTCACCTCTGTGTATGGATGATTTTTTACGCTATCTGTCTTCGGTTGCTTGGCA
>NZ_JAWRXG010000117.1:0-279 GCF_046535135.1 Arthrobacter sp. SIMBA_036 | reverse complement strand
ATGCGTATGCTGCCTGCACAGTTCACCGACGTGGCCACGCAGCTTGCAGGCGGGCAAAGTCCGTGGCTGATCCTGCTGCAACAGGGGGGGCAGGTGAAGGACTCCTTCGGCGGGATGATCCCCATGTTCAGGGGGCTTGCCGGTGCGATCACCCTGCCGATGGTGGGGGCCACCTCGCTGGCGGTGGCGACCGGTGCGCTGGCGTATGCCTGGTATCAGGGCAACTCAACCCTGTCCGATTTCAACAAAACGCTGGTCCTTTCCGGCAATCAGGCGGGA